>JACKEB010000015.1:300000-469086 GCA_020633205.1 Polyangiaceae bacterium | reverse complement strand
ACGAAGACGACGAAGACGACGAAGACGAGAAGTCTGAAGACGACGACGAGAAGTCTGAAGACGAGGACGAGTCTGCAAACGAAGGCAAGGGCAAGGCGTCGTCCAAGCGGGCCGTCAAGGCCAAGTCGACGGCCGCTTCCTCCGGGAAATCGACTTCAGAGCCTGCCGCGGCTGAGGAGAAGAAGAGCAAGACGCCGCTGATTCTCGGGCTCGTCGCGTTGGTCGCCGCAGGGGGCGGGTTTGCCTGGCACTCACACCAGAAAGCGCTGGCGGAGCAGCAGGAGCAGAATCTCATCAAGAACTGCAAGAAGGAATCACTCAAGGCCGCTTGCGAAGACTTGTGCAATCGGACCCCTCCCGATCAGGAGGCGTGTCTGATCTACGCAAAGGCCTTGGACGAAGCGGGACAAGAGCCGGCGAAGGTCCAGGAGCTCTTCACCAAGGCGTGTGATGGCGGCGATATGGAGGGCTGCGCGCGACTCGGCCGCGCGCTGCTCAACGCAAAGGGCGACACCAAAAACGAAAAGCAAGCTGCGGAACTCTTCGACAAGTCGTGCAAGGGCGGGAACGCACTGGGCTGCGCTGGTCGGGGACACATGTTGCTGCTCGGCCTTGGCGGTCTGAAGAAGGACGAGAAGGCTGGTTTCGCTCTGGCGGAGAAGTCCTGCGGCGATCTCGAACCGCGCGGCTGCACCTTGCTCGCCACTGCGTTCTTGAACGGCGTTGGGACCAAGAAGAACCCGGCGAAGGCGTTCGAGCTGTTCGACCAAGCGTGCGAGAAGAAGGTCGACCGCGCCTGTCTAGGAAAGGGCGTGATGTTGTTCGAAGGCATCGCCCAGGACAAACCGGATCCGGAAGCCGCCGTGAAGCTCTTCAAGCAAGCCTGCGAGGGCAAGGAGGCGAAGGAAGGCTGTGTGCACCTGGCGCTGGCCTATCTGTCCGGACGCGGTGTGGAACGAGACCCCGCCAAGGGCATCACCCACTTGGAGACCGCGTGCGATGAAGCTCCGCCGGCAGGCTGCGCTGAGCTGAGCCAGCTGTATATGACGGGCACCGGCGTGAAGGCGGACCCGAAGAAGGCTGGCGAGTTGCTCGGTCGGGCGTGTGAGAACAAGCACGTCGCTGCCTGTCTCGCGCTGGGGAAGGCCAAGCTCGTCGGAGCGATGGGTTTCGACAAGGAAAAAGACGGGCCTGAAGGCGCGAAGGTGATCCGCCAGACCTGCGACGACGGCGATACCGGTGCCTGTGTGGAACTTGCGACGCTCGAACTCCAGGGTGTTGGCGCGATCAAGCGCGACGGCGCGAAGGCAAAGGAGCGCGTCAACAAGGCGTGCGAGGCTGGCAGTGGGCGCGCGTGCACCGTGCTGGGCGGTATCATCGCCCAAGGCCTCGACGGGGAGAAGCCAGACCCCGCAGCCTCCGCCAGCTTCTTCAAGAAGGCTTGCGACAACAAGGACGGCGACGGCTGCGCGTTCTACGGCGCCCAGCTCGCGGACGGTCGCGGGATCCCAAGGAAGCGAGACAAGGGGCTCGGGCTCATCAAGCACGCCTGTAAGGACCTTGGCAGCATCCAAGGCTGCAGCATGTACGCCCAAGCGATGATGCTTGGGGGCGGCGGCAAGGAGGGCGAGAAGGAAGGCCTCGAGCTCGCTGAGCAACTTTGCGTGCAGGGCGAGTTGCGCGCCTGCATCTTGGCTGCCGGTGGGCATTTCGACGGCCGCGGAGCGAAGCGAGATCAAGTGCGCGGGACAATGTTCATCCTCGCGGCATGCGAAGGTGGATTCCCGCCGGCGTGCGAGATGAAGAAACGCATCCCGAGCGACATCGTGCGCAAGGCGGAGCGCAAGATTAAGAAGAACACGGACGAGGCGCTGGCGAAGATCAAGGAAGCGCAGGGCAAGCAGGGACTCGCTGGTGGACTCGGAGGCGGCCTACTCCCGGGCGCGCCGATCGCGATGCCAAGCGGTGCTCCTGCGCCCAGCGGAGGCACGGCCCCAGACGCTCCAAAGCCGGACGACGACGAGGAATGAACCCCGGGACAAAACCCGAGGGATCGTAGGCAACTCAGGCATACTGCTGCGACACTCTTGGGGGGAGGATCAGTAAATGGAGCGGCTATCGGGACTAGATGCATCGTTTCTCTATCTAGAGACACCCCAGATGCACATGCACGTCGCGATGGTCGCCGTGCTGGATCCTTCGGAAATGCCGGGCGGTTATTCCTTCGAGCGGATGACCGAGCTGATCGAGAGCCGCATCCACCTCGTGCCGCCCATGCGAAGGCGCCTCTTGGAGGTGCCATTCGGCTTGCACCACCCGCTCTGGATCGATGATCCCCACTTCGACATCATCCACCACGTGCGACGAGTTGCGTGCCCCGCTCCCGGAGGAATGCGGGAGCTTGGCGCTCTAGCTGGCCGAATCACCAGCACACCTCTCGACCGTTCACGCCCGCTGTGGGAGGCGTGGGTGATCGAAGGCCTGGAGAACGGGCACGTCGCGATCCTGTGCAAGGTCCACCATTCAACGGTGGACGGCGCAAGCGGCGCAGGTCTGTTGGTCCACCTCTTCGACTTGCAGCGCCAAGTGTCCTCCCCCCCTGCTCCGCGAAAGAAGCCTAGTGAGGAGCTGCCGTCCCACGGCGATCTGGTGCGCTACGCGCTGCTCTCTCGAGTGAAGCAACCGGTGGAGGCGGCGAAGCTCGCAACCAAGACCGCGCGCGCCGTCTCGGATTTGATCCGTTATCGCCGCGATCCCGAGGTGGAGCACGGCGCCGCGCCGCTCACCGCACCGCGCACGCACTTCAACGGGGCGATCTCCGCCAAGCGCAACGCCGCCTTCTCTCGTCTGCCGCTGGATGGCATCAAGACCATCAAGCGGGCCTTCGACTGCAAGGTGAACGACGTCGTGCTGGCGGTGTGCGCTGGGGCCTTGCGCCGTTACCTCGCGGCAAGAAACGAACTGCCTGAAATCCCGTTGATCGCCGCGGTGCCCATCAGCGTACGTGCTTCGTCGGAGAAGGGTCAGTCGAACAACAAGGTGAGCGCGATGTTCACGTCGCTCGCCACCCATGTCGAGGACCCAGGGGAGCGGCTCTTGACCATCGCCGCAACGACCCGCGGCGCGAAGGAAGAGCACAACGCCATCGGCGCCGACATGTTGCAGAACTGGGCGGAGTTCGCTGCCCCCACGACCTTCAACTTGGCAGCACGCTTCTACACACGGCTCAAACTCGCAGATCGACACCGACCGATTCACAACCTGGTGATCTCCAACGTGCCCGGCCCGCCGTTTCCGATTTACATGGCGGGGGCAGAGCTGGTCGCGGCGTACCCCATGGGGCCGGTTATGGAAGGCGCGGCGTTGAACATCACCGTGATGAGCTATCAAGGTTCAATCGACTTCGGGTTCATGGTCGCGGCGGACTCGATGCCCGATGTGTGGGATCTCGCGGACCAGGTGGAGCCGGCTTACCTCGAGCTCATCGAGTCCGCTCAGAAGCGCGCCGAAGACCTGGCACAAGACGCCATGATTGCCGCGCAGAAAGCTTCAGCGAAGGCGCGCAGCGCCCTCGAAGTCGCCGCCAGCGTGGGTCAAGTAGCCAAGGAACTGGGCGTGGCCACGGCTGAGGAGGAAGAGCCCACTCAGGACGCTGACGACGCCCAAGTCGACGCGTGAGCCTCTGAAATGGCGACGACGAAGCGCTCACTCGAGGACGCGGAGCTGTTACGATTCCGTCCGCCGCCCAAGGCTCAGGTGAAGTTCTTGATGGCGCCGAGCCGCGCCTATTTTCGCCCGCAGTTCTTTGGGTTGGAACACGTCGACCCCAAACGCCCCGCGCTGCTCGTGGGTAACCACACGCTGATCGGCGTGCTCGACGCTCCGCTCTTCGTAGCGCAAATCTACGAAGAGCGTGGGGTGTGGGTCAGGGCGCTTGGTGATCGCTTCCACTTCGCCGTGCCCGGTTGGCGCGACATGATGAAACGGATCGGCGTGGTCGTCGGTAGCCCAGAGACCTGTGCAGCCTTGATGCGTGCTGGAGAGCACGTGCTGGTGTTTCCCGGCGGCGGTCGGGAAGTGGCCAAGCGCAAGGGAGAGGCGTACGAGTTGATCTGGAAGGAGCGCGTCGGCTTCGCTCGGATGGCCATCGAGCATGGCTACCCAATCTTGCCCTTCGCGGCGGTCGGAGCCGAGGAGTGCTTCGACATCGTGTGGGACGCGGACGACGTACTGGAAAGCGGCGTGGGCGGTCTGCTGAAGAAGACGCCGCTCTACGATGCCATGCGTGGCGGTGACGCCCTGATGCCGTTCGTGCGCGGCTGGAAAGGCACCCCCTTGCCAAAACCCGAACGCTTCTACTTCGCGATCGGTGAACAGATCCCGACGGAATCGTTCGGGCGCGACACGCGCAGCATCGGAGCGCTACGGGACGCCACGCGCGAGCGCGTGGAGGCATTGATCGCCGAACTGCAAGCACGGCGCGCGGCAGACTCGAAGCCGGGCAAACGGCGTAGGCCACGTACCTCGCGCTAGCGCTGCTTGCTCGTCCGCGTGCCGTGGAGGCGCCATGCGAGGAAGCAGCTCGCGCGGTACAGCACCCACGTGGGCCACACCAAGATCAGGAATACTCGCAAGCTGAGGAGCAGCACGAGACCGCCCCCCCACAGCAGGCTTCCTCGAGTGATCCCTGCGATCACGTCGCCGCCGGCGAGCAGATGACTGAGTCCATAGAACACCAGCCACAAGCAGGCCCCTACGCCCAGCGCCCGCCAAGGCGGCGCTTCGCCAGTGCGCTTCGCAGTGGTCACCTGTAGATCTCCGCTGGTAGCGCCGTGAGCATGGCCAGCAGCAGCGCGTCGCCAAGAGCGCCGGCGACAGCATGCCGCACGCCGCTGGAAGTTTCCGTCGGGATACCGAAGAGCGCGGCTGTGCGGTATCCCTCGATAAACATCTCTTCCGCTCCATGAGCGCGCGCGGCGCCCAGCGCAAACCCCGAAGCTCCCACGGACACCCCGAGTACGATGGGCCCAGCGTTGCCATCGCCCGAACCGGAGTACCCGGATGCGTACTCCTTCACCGCACCAAACCCCAAAAAGCTTCTGCGGCCGTCGGCGGCTAACCCGCGAAACAGCTCTGAAGAGAGCTCCGGCGTCGCGAAGGAGAGGAAGTACGAAGAGACTGCAGTGCCTGAGCCGCGCGGTGCGTCCTTACGTTTGCACCCACCAGAAACGAGCCGCTGCACCAGGTAGCCGGTCGGATCCAACGCACACTCTCGGAAGCGCTGGGACCACTTGCCCATTGCTGCGCGCTGCGGCCTGCCCACCGCCCAATCGTGCAGGCCAATCGAACCAGCGACCGCGGCGACATCCGGCGGCCACGTTTCCCCAGGGTACGTCTCGATGAGCCCAGTAGGTGACGCGAATAGCCGCGCCGCGAGGTCGCGAGTGAGCCGATCGTGGAGCGCCGCGAGCGGCGTCTCCGGGTCGAACTTGCGGAGCATTCCAAGCCCCAGATTGATGTAGCCCAGGTAGGCGTGCCCCGCGCCGGGTGCCATGTAGCGAACGCCATGCTGGCCATACACCTTCGCCGCGTAAGTCAGCGTCTGTGGGGCCACGAGGCGCTCTGCGGCGCGGCGCATGGCGGGCAAGAACTCGTCTCGGAGCTCTGGATGAGCGGATACGACCTGCCCCAGGCCGAGCAGGGTCATCTGGTAGATGGCGATCGCAGACTGCCCATCGAACCGTGACATGCCGCTGCGATAAAAGTCGGGCTCCGGTTGCTCCAGCGTGGCCTTGGCGACGCGACGAGCGAGCGCTACTTGGGTCGACTTTTCCCCCTGGTAATACGCCTTTGCCTCGGTACCGATGGTTGCGCGAGGTAGCGCTCCTAACCCCAAAATCAGGCAGAGGCTGAAGAGGACTAAGCGAATGCGCCCCGGGAGGCGCTGCCCAGAGCTGTTTCCGCGCGTTGAGTCGGGTGGAGCGGCAGAAATAACCGCTTCGGCTTTCGTGCCCTCAGGCTCTGACTCAGCAGTCGTCGGGGACCTCGGCGTGGCTCAAGACACCCAACGTAACCGACCAGCGCGGTTCCCCGGCTTTATTTCCCTGGTAGGTCACGATACCGAGGGCGGTCGGAGAGGCCTTGGTCTGCGCGAAGGCGCGCTTCATCACGTTGGCGAGGCTACAGCGCGGCGGGCGCACGGGTGTGCCGGAGCAATCCGAGCGAGTCATTGCGATGGTGGTGTTGCCAAACTGGGTCGCGGAAACCAGCACGCAGGTGCTCGCGTTGACGAACTGAAACGTGGCCGAGTTCGTCATCGACGCGCTCATGTCGATCATTCCGTCGGACTTCACGCCGTTCGCCGTAATCAAGGCGACTTTCAGGCCAGGATTGACCTTCTCTGCGGCTTTGAACGCGGTGGACGCCTCCGACGTAACGTCGAAGCGCGTGTTAGCAGTACCGGTTGGCAAGCCCGGCACGTTCGCGACGGGCAAACCCGGGTCATCGTCAGGATCATCCGGATCGGCGGTGGGCGTGTTCACCACTGGCTGGTTCGCGCTGCTATTCGCCTGACCGACGAGGGAAAGGCCGAACGAGAACACTAGGATCATCGCACAAATCAGCACGAACCCACCCACGGCGACCAAGATGTACGGAATGGGTGACGAGCGCTCGGGCGCTGCGGGGGGTGACAAGTGCAGGGAGCCGCCAGTCGGGCCGACGCCATACCCACCGCTCATCACCTGACCACCCATGGTGCCCGGAGGGTGACCGCCAAAACTTGGTGAGGTCCCGCTTGGTATCTGTCCCCCAAGGGTGCTCGGCACAGTAGGAGGACGCCCGTAGTGCGGTGTGACATTGCCCACCGGCGGACGACCGCTGCTGCGGGCACCAAGCCCCGCCCAACTTCCCTGCGGAAGTGATTGGGAAGCGAGCTCCAGCGCCTGCTTCATCTCGCCGGCCGTCTGGTAGCGCTGCTCAGGGCGCTTCGCTAGGGCGCGGAACACCACTTGATCGAACACCGGTAGCAGATCCCTACGCACGGAAGTCGGCGGCGGGGGCGGCTGCTTCACGTGCATGTCGAGCAAGCTGTACAGGGTGGGCGCCTCGAACGGACGGGCACCGGTCAATAGCTCGAACAGGATGATGCCCAGTGCGTAGATGTCGCTGCGATGGTCGATGTGCTGGCCCTGAGCCTGCTCAGGGGACATGTAGTGGGGCGTGCCCAGGATGGATCCGGTGCGCGTCGCGTCACTGCCAGCACCAAGCTCCGGTCGCAGTTTCGCGATTCCGAAGTCGAGCACCTTGGGCCGACCTTGCGCCGTCACGAAGATGTTGTCGGGCTTGAGATCGCGGTGCACGATGCCCGCTTGATGTGCGGCCGCCAACGCATCGAGCACCTCGAACATCAGCGTCATCACGCCGCCCACCGGTAGCGGTGAGCGCTCGCGGATCACCTCGGAGAGCGACTGCCCATCGAGGTACTCCATGACGATGTACGGGCGTCCATCGCTGAGCGTCGACAGATCCACGATGTTGACGATGCTCTCGTGGCGGATCACGTTCACGGACCGCGCTTCCGCGAAGAAACGCTGAACCAGCGCCGGGTGGTGAGCACACTCCATACTCAGCACCTTGATCGCCACGCGGCTGCCAATCTGCGGATGAACACCCTTGTAGACGCGCCCCATTCCGCCCACTCCGAGCAGCGCGGCGATGCGGTAGCTTCCAACCATTTGCCCGAGCAACGGCTCGGTCAGGTTGTCAGATAGAGGATTGCCGTCGCTCGGGCATTGGCCCGGCGCCTGAAAGCACTGACCGCACTCAGGACAAACGAACATCGCTCGCAGCGAGCATGGCAGAACTGGACAGTGAGGGCACCCCCTGTCACGAAACCTCGCGAATGATTACGGAAGCTCGCGTTCGCTACCCGCGAGGGAATGCGAGCGAGCGGCTTGCCGCTGCGTGCCTGGCTACTCGGTGTTCTGGAAACGCTGAGGGAAAGGCGGCCGGCCGCGCGCGGTCGCCCACCCCGCCGCTGGGCGGTCGGCTTGGTAGTCCGCCTGGTAGTCGTAGTACGCGAGGACGAACAGCAAGGCGCCGCTGAGCATCATGCGCCGATGCAGGCCCATCGCCATCGCGCGCCCCCAGCTGTCCGTTTGAGCGCCACCGGCCAACTCCTGCCAACGCTTGATGTAGCGATCCGTCAGCCACAACAGAGGCGCTCCCAGAAACAGCAGCCTTGGGTAGTAGCCAAGCGCGATACCGAGCACCACGCCCGCCATCGCGAAACCCATCAACCAGCGGGCCACGCGAATCACTCCGACCGCCCCTTGGCTCACAACAAGCGTCGAGTATCCGCGCTCGGCATCCTCCCGCTGTTGGAACGCTTGGGCGGCGAAGAAGGCGCCTAAGATCCACGCGGCAAGGAGCAGCAGCGTGACGAAGCCCCGGGCCGTAGGAGGCAGCCCAGTCTGAGCGAACCCGGCGATAGGAGTCAGCAGCCCGTAGCCCGCCAAGTTCACGAACGGCCCACCCCATGCGTGCCCCTTCCAGCGGGTTCGGGGGTGAGAGTACAGCACCGCCAAGATCGCCGCTCCGCTTGCACACAGCACTCCCGGCCAGCGACTGAAAGCGCTCACCACGACGGCTGAAGTCAGAGCGAGGTAACCCGCCACAGCGGTTCCGCGAGGCAAAGCTACGGGAGAGGGTTGAAACAGGACCTCGCCCTGGTCGTCGTCGAGCACCGCGTTGAGCCACAGGCTCCCTGCGTTGAGCAGCCACCAGCTGATCAAGATCACGACGAGCCCCGAGACGCCACGTGGTCCCATACCCCAGTCCCAGAGCGTGAAGCCGTATCCGATCAATACGATCCACGACAGCCAGAAGGCGCCCTGAGGTCGCGACAGTCGCCACAGCGCGCTCAGCGTATCGCGCACACCAACGGGCCGTTGCCGGTCGTCCTCCGGAGCGTGGTCGAGGCTGTCAGCTCTGAGGTTCAAGGGCTAGCTCGCCGCCTCCTCTTCGAGGTCGAGCTCCGACGCGCTCCCGCCGGCCTGACGCACGGCCTCCACGTAGCCCGACGGGTCCAACTCCTCGTAACGATGTCGATCCGAGTCGTACCAGAAGCGCTTTTCGGTGGAGCTGCCGCGGATGCCAGCTTCGATGAGCGGCGCTTTGATCGGACGGTAGCCATCCGTGAGGGCGATCTGCGAGCGCACGCGGATGATACGTGGCCGCGCACGTAGCGGCAGCTGTCGCTCGATGACGTCCAGAATGGCGCCGGGGTCCAGGCGCGCGTCACCTTGCGGCACCACGGCAGCAACCGGCATCTGCCAGGAAGTACCGGGCACCCGCAAAGCGTACGCCACGGCGAGGCCCACCTCGGGCAAATCGTACAGCGCGTCCTCGATCTCGGTGGTCGCGACAGGACCCGTTACCGTACGGATCATATCTGAGGCGCGGTCCACGTACCAGTAGTCACCGTCGTCGTCCCTGCGCAGGATATCGCCCGTCAAGAACCACACGTCGTCGGCCTCGAAGGCACCCCGCACGATGCGCTTCGCGGTGTCGGGGTCTTGAGCGTAGCCGGCGAGCGTTGCTGAAGGATGGGTCGAGTCGACGCGGGAGATCATCATCCCCCACTCGTTTTCTTTGGTCGGGACGAGCCAACCGCGGGCGTCCTTGATCAGCTCGCCACGGTCGAAGTCGTAGCGCACGATCGCCATGTCGGTGGCGCCAGGCAGCGGCCGCCCCAGGGCGCCGAGCTTCTTGCCGGATGCGTTGGCGAGCACCGCGTTGCCTTCACTGGATGCATAGAACTCCAGCACGCCAACCCCAAAGCGATCTTGAAGTCTGTACCAAACGTCTTTGCGCATCCCGCTGCCCGCAAACAGTCGTAGGGGATTGATATGCTCCGAAGGCGCAACGGGAGCGTTGACCAGCTCGCGGCACATCTCGCCGGCGTAGAAGACGACGGTCGCGCCGTAGCGACGTACTTCCTTCCAAAATAGTTCCGGGGTGAAACGACTGGCCAACGCGAGCCGTGCACCACCGACCAACCCACCTCCGACGCTCACCAGCATGCCTGACTGATGATGCAATGGCAGGCAGCAGTAGACCGTGTCCTTCCCGGTGAGCGTACAAGCGGCGGCCGCGCCATACGCCGAGAACGCCCAACGCCGGTTCGTGATGCGTGCCGCTCGAGGCTTCGAGTAGCGACCCGAGGTAAAGATGATCATGGCCAGATCACCCGACTTGCCCGGGTTCGGTTCGTACCAGGCGGGGAGCTCGACACGATCAGGATCGATCTGCTCCATGTCGATCACGCCAGCAGTCGAGTTGCGCACTCGCCCACCACCACCCAGCACCAGCACGTCGCCCTGGAAAGAGTCCCGCGCGAGCTCCGCGTGCCCCGGGTCACTCACCAAGAACTCCGCTTCGCCCATCTCCAGGCACTTTGACAGCGCGATGCGCGAAGACGCCGGGTTCAAGAGCACGGCGATCGCGCCAATGCGGTTCAGCGCCGCGACCACCGAGAGGTAGCTCGGTCGGCCTTCCATCAACACGCCAACGCGCGTTCCACGCCGCACCCCGCAGGAGATGAAGCCACGCACGACGTGATTCACCCGGCGGTCAGCGTCCGCATAGGAAAAGGCCCGCCCGCGGAAGAGGAAGAACGTCTGCTCTGGGATGTGCTTCGCCTGGCGCGCGAGCACTCCAGCCATGCTGATGCGCGAGTCGGGGCCCATGCGTCGCAGCTGGCTCAAGCGAGGCAGCTGAAAGCGCAAGTTGTCGACAGCATCCGCTGCGTCCTCGAAAGCGTGCCCCAGGCGCTTCCACGCGGAAGAGACCGCGCTAGCCGCGGTATCGACGAATAGGTCAATATCCACGTCGAGGTCGAAGCCACCGACTTCGTCGTCGTCGTCGAGGTACTCGGGTGCTTCCGGCTCTGCGTGTGGATCGCTGATTAGCAGGGGCTGCTCTCCCAAGCCTTCGCGCCAGCGCAGCCACTGCACCACGCTCGGCCACGTTTCCCTGAGGGACGTCGAACCAACGACTAGTCCAAAGTGGCCTGCGGACAGCGGGATCTCGAACACCTCCGCGTTGGGTGCGGCGTTCGCAATAGCTCGCACGCTTGGGGGCCGGGCGATGTCGTCGCGCTCTCCAACGAAGGCCAACACTGGGCAGCGGATGTCAGCCAACGTCACGCTTCGGCCGTCGATCACGAAGCCGCCCGACGCTAGGCGGTTGTGCACCACGAATTCATCAATGAACTTCCGCAGCGCCGGACCAGGCCACGCAACGAACCCCTCACCCCCTAAAAACCTGCGGCGGCTCTCGCGCTTTTCCAGCGCTTGGCGGTCATGCAGGTTGCGCACGAAGTCCACTAGCTGCTGGGCTTCCTTCACGGGCGTGAGCAGCTTGAAGCCGGTGCTCGTGAGGATGCCTGGCAGACCCTCCATATGAGTCAGCGGATACTCGATCAGCGTCCGCGCCATTCCGATCACGCGCTCTGCCACCTCATTCGAGAGCGACGGTAGGTTGGCGTGAATATCCACGGGGCTACCAAACGTGATCACCGACGCGAGGTGAGCGGACTGAAGGTAAGCCGCAGCTTGATACGCGAACATCCCACCCTGGGAGTAGCCAGCGAGGTGCACCGGGGCGCCTGTTTGCTCGGCGACCATGCGGATGGCCTTGGCGACCGCGCGCACGTGATCATCGAGGGTGCGCTCCATGCCCCCTTCTTCGCGTTCGGGCGCGCCAAAATCGATCACCCAAGGATCGATGCCTTCGTTGGTCAGCACGCCGACTGCGCTCAGCTCGGGTGATACGTCGTAGATCTCCGCCGTGAGCATCAATGGCGGGATGAGCACGAGGGGCGCCTTCACGCGGGTTCCGCTCGGATGCTTCACGCTGGCGTAGCGACGCAGCTTGAACATCCGCTCTTGGTGGACCACCTCGAAGGTTGCACCTTGGCGGGGTGTCAGGCGCCCGAGGCGTAGTACCTCCATGGCGTTCTGCGCGCCCTTGCTGACGCGCTTGAGGCCTCCCCCAAATCCTC
This sequence comes from Polyangiaceae bacterium, assembly GCA_020633205.1. Classification (NCBI taxonomy): domain Bacteria; kingdom Pseudomonadati; phylum Myxococcota; order Polyangiales; family Polyangiaceae; species Polyangiaceae bacterium. Next base: position 457,019 of record JACKEB010000015.1, on the reverse strand, counting down.
TGGGTCGTGAATGACGTCTGGCCATGTGAGTCTTTTTGCGGGCGCTTTGACGAAACGCTGACGGCGATTAGTGACTGAACACATCGCGTCTCCGGACGCGATGGTGGGCGAACCCCCAAGCGCTCGAGAAGCGCGAAAAAGCACACTAGCCGCTCCCTCGAGCCTTGTCGATTGAGCGAACGAGGACTGAGAGGGGATGGGCTGGCAGCGCCCGAGTCGTTGTTTGTCCGCGCCTGCCGAGCCCTCGTTGTGGCCGACTGGCGACTTCAGCGCCGGCCAGTCGCTTCGCCGATCGTGCCCGGTTGGGCGACGAGACCAGGCTGAGCTATGGGGCCGCCATGGACAGATCGCGATTGAATCAGGTCTTGGATGGACTCTGCGCGTCGGACGACCCTCGGCTGCGGCAAGGGGCCGCGGTTGTAGTCGACGCGTTGCTCGAGCTGCCCCTGGAGGAGCTGGTCGACCTGCCACGGGTCGGTGCCCTCGTGCTGGTCGCGCTTGGCGGCGAAACGGCGTCGCTGTTGGTCGACGAGCACGTCACCCCTGGCTGGTACCGTCAGCTCGAGCGCTTCGATGAGAGCGAACAACGCGTGGGGAGCCTGATGAGCGACACGAGCTGGGCAGCACTGGAAGAGCAGCTGTCGAGCCTGAGAATTCCCCAGGGCAAATGGGCGGAGGACATCATCGATCCGAAGCTCATGCGGGAGCTGCTCTCGCCGGTGGTGCAGAGCACACTCCAAAGCTTCGCGAAGCGACTGCCCGGCGTGGGTATCGGTACCGGCATCGCGGCCGCCGGAGGCAGCGCGCTCTCTGGCTTGGCGCGGGGGCTCAAGAGCCGTGTCGGCGAAGGAGCGAAGGGCATCTCCGACGTGGGCAAGAGCGTGGTCGGAGGCCTCGAGGGTCGCATGCAGAAGGTCGTGACAGATTTCAGCCGGACCGCCCAAGACGAGTTCCGCGCGGCAATGATTGAGAGACTCAAGAGCGACGATGGGCAGGCGTTGCTTCAACGCATGCGGCGTCACGCGCTGCGCGCCATCCGCGAGGTGAAGGTCGCGGACATGATGCGAGACGTAGAAGACGTGCGGAGCATGGCCGCGGAACTTGCGCCCGACGTGCTACGTCACAACGCCCGGGGCGAGGCGCTGAGTAAGGCCGTGTTACTCGAGGTCAGCGCGTTTCTAGACCATGAGGGAGCACGGCCCTTGTCCGAACTGCTGGAGGAGACCGGCGTCTCCACGGAGACCCGTGAGGCCATGATCGAGCGCGGACAGCGCATCGCCCAGCATCTGCTCGGCCACAGCGCGGTACGAGATTTCCTCGCTGAGCTAGCGGCAGCCCCAAGCGATGAGTGAAGCAAGCCTGGTGCTGCAGCAGTGAGCGTGCTGCAGCGCAGTGAGCGTGCCGCTGCAGCTGGTGCGGCCGCCTAGCGACGCCCTTTGAACCCCATCATCCCCTGCACGACCGACTCGCTCTGCTCGAGGATTTCTTGTTCCTGCTCGGCGATCTCTGCGCACTCCTCGCAGAGCTTCTTGGTCTTACCGTTGACCTTCACGGACACGACTTCGTCGACCTCTTCACCGCAGGCTTTGCAGACGGGCATGACCGCGAAGGTTAGCACACGTCACACGCGCGCAGGCGGACCGGCTTCTGGCTCATGGCGACCAGCAGAGGTGAGCAAGGCGGCCTGGGCTGTCTCAAGGAAAACCAAGTAAAAAACGCGGTCGAACACCCGAAGGACTGCGGAACTTGCCGCATCAGCGAGCGGCCTCGTCTAGCCGCGGCGCCGGAAAGCGCGTCTCCGCCTTCAGGCTGCTCGTGAGCTGCGCGACAAAGTTCGGTGACTATTGATCGCGTCGAGGAAGGCGCGCACCCTATCAAACTGAGTCCACTGTGTAGCCGCCCGAGCGACGCTGCGGCTCCTTCAAGGCCCCCGCCCTCAAAGATGCCCACCTGTCCCAAATGCCGAACCGTCTATCCCGAAGGCGTCGCCAAGTGCGGCCATGACGGCGAGACGTTGCTCCCGGACGCCGCGTTCGCAGGCGTCGATCCTGACCTCACGCCAGGCATAACTGTCGGCGAGTACGAAATCGAAAAGAAGCTTGGTGAAGGCGGCTTCGGTTCGGTCTACGCCGGCGTTCATCCGCTGATCGGCAAGCGCGTCGCGGTGAAGGTCTTGAACCGCGAGTACTCCTCGAACCCGCAGATGGTCTCGCGTTTCATCGCGGAAGCGCGTGCCGTCAATCAGATCCAGCACCAGAACATCATCGATATCTTCGCGTTCGGTAGCCTGCCAGACAAGCGCCAGTACTACGTCATGGAGCTGCTGGATGGCGTACCGTTCGACGAGTACATCCAGCGCAAGGGTCGCTTGAGCCCAGAGGAGGCGGTACCGATCTTGCGTCAGGTAGCGCGCGCGCTGGACGCAGCTCACGCGAACGAGATCGTGCACCGCGATCTCAAGCCAGAGAACATCTACATCGCCTTCGACTCCGAGGGGAAGCCGACGCCCAAGCTCCTCGACTTTGGTATCGCCAAGCTACTCGGCGACCACACGAGTGGCCACAAGACAAACACCGGCGCCCCGATCGGTACGCCCTACTACATGTCTCCGGAACAGTGTCGCGGTACTGGAGTTGACCACCGCACGGACATCTACTCGTTCGGCGTCATGTGCTTCGAGGTACTAACGGGTCAGCGCCCGTTCGTCTCCGACCAGATGCTGACGTTGATGCTCAAGCACATCAACGAACCGCCACCAGCAGTGAGCGCGGTTGGAGGTCTCCCCGCGGAACTGGACGCGCCCATTCAGCGCATGATGGCAAAGGATCCAGCCGATCGCCCTCAGACAGTCTCGAGGGCCCTGGAGGAGCTAGCAGCGGCCGCGCAGAGCGCCGGCATGAGCGTGACCGTGAGCCCACTCTCGGGCGGCGGGCACGCGATGCCGACTCCGCGCTTCGGTGTGCTCGATCGAACCGAGCTCGACACCGAACAGATGTCGCCCTCGATTCAAGGACAGCTGCAGAAAGCCGCGGGCGCGTCCACCCAAGCGCCCCTGGCGGTCGACACGGGCAGCCCGAAAAAGAGCTCTCGCATGGCGCTGTTCGCGGTGCTTGGTGTACTCGTGCTCGGCGGCGCCGGCGCCGCTGTGTTCGCCCTACGCTCGAATCATCCACAGGTCACAGCGGATCACCTCGCGGAAACGGCAACACCGACGCCGTCTACAGCGCCCACGGCCACGGAAGCGCCTGCCGCACCTCTGAAAAGCGCAGAACCAGAAAAGCCTGAAGAGCCGGAGAAGCCGACCAGTGTGCGCTTCACCGTCGACTCGAAGCCGAAGAGCGTCGAGGCGTACGTGGACGGAAAGAAGATCGGCTCCTCCGACGAACCGCTCGAGTTGCCGTACGGAGACAAGGAAGTCGAAATCGAGTTTCAGGCGCCCGGCTACCTCTCGAAGAAGGTGCACGTGAAGCCTGACGTCGGTGGCGTGATCAGCGTCACGCTAGCCAAGATCGTCCAGCGCACACAGACCAAGAAGAAGGGCAGCGGAGACTTGGAGAACCCGTTCTGACTCTGCGCGGCGCGAAAGCACCGACGCATCGACCATCTTTGCTTAAAGGCACCCCGCGGGTGCAGGTTAGGGGCCATAACTTGACCAGAACAAGAATGAGAAGGTTTGCAGGGCTTTTCACCTGGCTCGGCACCACCCTCACGGGTGTGGTGCTCGCGAGCTGTGCGAACCTCAACACGATCGAGAGCGGAGAGTGTGGCAACGGGGTGATCGAGCCTGAGGCCGGGGAGGAGTGCGATTCGTTTCCCGAAGGAAACTGCGCACCTAAAGGCTCCGAGAATCAGTGCCGCTACCTCTGCACCACCGCAAGCAGCCAACCGGGTAGCGAGACCGTTAACTGTCCCGCCGGCTTTGGCTGTGGGACCGATGGCGTCTGCCGACGCGCGTCCGGAGATTACACACCGGGCAGCGTCTTGAGACAGGGCTACACCCTGCGCGTCGAGAGCGGTGACTTCGACGGCGACGGTCAGTCCGAGATCGTGAGCGTGACCCCCACCGAGCTCGGCATCCACTTCTTGGATGAGCGCGGCAACCAACAGGCCCAGACGGACGTCAACGGCGCCGCCATCGTCCCGGCCATCGGTCAGCTCACGGGAGACAACCTATCCGATCTGGTCGTGCTCCGCTCGGAGCTTGGCGGCGGCTTGAACGTGCTCAGGGGTCGGCGCGACGGCACGCTACAACCGACCGCCTACTCTCCGTTCGACGTGGGAAACGTCGAAGCGGAGGTGGTGATTCTCGAGGCAATGCAGACCAAGGTGAATATCGGTCCTGACATCTTGGACATCCAGGGTGACGAGATCCTGATGCTCACCGAAGACTTGATGTTCACCGCGTCGGACACGGTGGATTTGCTGCTGACCTTGCCGGGTCCAGTGTCAGGCCTCGCGGGACATCCAGCGGTCGGCAATCTCGACGAGCGCAAAGTGCAGTCGCCTTGCGAAGAGCTGGCGCTCGCATACGAAGGAGCCAACAGCGTCTGGGTCTACACCCCGTGTTATCGCGACGGTGCGGCGCTCAAGTGGAACTCCTACAGTGCGGGTGAGGGTTCCCCGCCGGCGCGCACGCTGCCTGCGGTCAAGCTCCCCGCCGGCCGCGTCATCAGCAGCGGCGTCAAGCTTGCCGACTTCAACGCGGATACTCACCTCGACATGTTGATCGGCGCGGAGCCAACCGGCAATTCACCGTGCATTGGTGGCGATTCGGAGCTGTTCATCGCGTTTGGCGTTGGCGACGGCACTTTCCACTCGGATTCTGACGTGGCGTCCCTGACGGGCTCCGGAGATGGCAACGCCGTGTCCATCGGCAGCAGCGTCGTATGCTCCATGCCTCTCGCGTTGGGCGACCTGAACAGCGACGGAGTCGTCGACTTGGTTCTCGAGAACTCGGTGCTCGTCAGCGACACCGGCACCATGACGGGACCGCTCGGAGGCGCCGCCTACAGCCTGACAACGGCGAACTTCGAGGCGCCCTGGACCTCCGCGGTGGTCGCGGACTTGAACGCCAACGGCATCCCCGACGTGGCCACCATCAGCGCGGGCTCCAATACGATCGATTTCTACAACGGCGTCGGAGACGGGCGCCTGAACCGTTTCCAGATCCAGGCCCGTGGTGAACCCAGTGAACTCACGGTGGGCGACTTCGACGGCGACCTGGTCAACGACCTCGCCTTCAAGGAGCGTGGTCCCCACGGAAACGTCGGCGCCGGTGTCGAAACGGGGGATTCGCTCTCCATCGCCTTTGGGAACGGTTTCGGTGGACCCGGCGAACCGATCAGCATGGGGCGCCTCGCCCGCATCGACCGCGTCGTGAGTGGAAACGTGGAGGAGCTCTTCTCCGATGGCATCGCCGATCTGCTCGTGCTGTCGACTTCGGAGACTTCCGACGGCCGGAGCATCGCTCTGCTCAACGGCAGCAGTGACCGCCAGCTCGTGTCTCCCTTCTACCTGAACGGCGACAGCGACACGGTTCCCGTGCGCGCGGTGATCGGCGAGTTCACGGGAGACGATCACAACGACATCGCGGTGCTTGCCTCCACCACGGACGCCTTCGACGGAAACTACACCAACCACGTGTGGCTCCTACCGTCCACCGGGGAAGCCGCCATCGACTCCACCAAGGTGTTTACCAGCCAGCCCGTTTCTACCCTGGAGTCCGGAGAGAACGCGCTGACAGCAGCGGTCGACCTCGACGGTGACGGGGTCGACGAGCTGGTCGCGTTCGTGTGCAACGGCACCTCCACCGGTGGTGTACTGATTGTCGCTCACGTCGTGGACAACGGCTTCGTGCTCGATGATCCCCAGTTTACTGATGAGAGCTACTACTTCGATCCCCTGGGAAACGTCACGGGTGGTCCGGTGCCCGGCCCCGAGCCGGCGAACCCCGACGGCAGCACGAGCACCGGCTACGTGGTCTACAACGGCCAGATCCTCGTCCAAGACGTGGATGGGGACGGCAAGAAGGACATCCTCGCGCTGGGCCTAGCCGCCGCGGGAGACGACGGCATTCCGGAACCCAAGATCGTGTTCTTCAAGAACGAAGGCAACGGAACGATCGACGCGTCAAAGCGCATCGTCTTCGCCAACCCAGGCGACGTGGACCCAGGTTCCTTCGCATTGACCCAAGCCGACACCGATGCCTCACCGGAAGTCGTACTGCTCGGCGCCGAAGGCGGCTGGGTAGCCGACTTTGACTTCGGCAAACACGAACTGGTGAACGCACGCAATCTACCCGCGATTCGCGGCGGCAACAGCGTCGTCAGCTCGGACTACAACGGCGATGGCGTCCCTGACCTCGCGGTTGCTGGCGACGGCGGCGTCCAGGTGTTCTTGGGTAAGGCGGTGATCGAATGAGACGCTTCTTGCTGACTAGCCTCCTGGCGACTGCCCTGATCAGCGCGCCTTGCCTCTCGACCTCGAGCGCACAAGCTCAAGCAGAAGACGTGCAGAAGGCGCGCACGTACTTCAACGCTGGCGCGCAAGCCTACGAAGCCGGCGAGTACCTGGCCGCGATCCAGGCCTTTGATCAGGCGTACAAGTACTCTCCACGCCCAGCGATCCTGTTCAGTGCGGCTCAGGCGTATCGCCGTCAGTACTTCATCGACAAGAACGCACAGAACCTTCAGCTCGCGATCAAGAACTACCGCAGCTACCTCTCCAAGGTTGCTGAGGGAGGTCGGCGAGCCGACGCGGCACAAGCCCTCTCGGAGCTGGAGCCCATCGCCGCGCGCTTGGCCGCGAGCGCCACCCCAAATCCGGAGAACCCCGACGCGCCCCCCCCGCCCGCTCCGGCGCCGATCATCCAGCAAACCCGCTTGATGGTCTCGTCACAGACCAAAGGAACGCAGGTGCAGCTGGACGGCGGCGCAACGAAGCAGGCGCCGTTGATTGCCGAGGTCAAACCAGGCAAGCACAAGGTCAGCCTATCTGCGCCAGGGTACTTCCCTGAGGAAAGAGAAGTGCAAGCCGCGGAAGGTGGCATCGTCGCCGTCGACGTGCGCCTCCGCCCCCAACCCGCAAAGATCAGCATCACCACGGAGAGCGGCGCCGAAGTCCGCGTCGACGGCAGGCCGGCTGGGGTGACACCGCTCAACGGGCCCCTGGAGCTCGAGGCGGGGACGCACCTGATCACGGTGAGTCGCACGGGTCGGGAACCCTACTCGAAGGAGCTCGACCTGAGCCGAGGCGAGAAGCGCACGCTGAACGTGGATTTGGAGGTCACGACCCAGCGCGTAGCCAGCTACGTCGTGCTCGGAACGGGTGTGGCAGGGCTCCTGACCGGCGGCGTCTTCACCTTCCTCGCGCTACGCCAGGAAGGCAAGGCGCAAGACATCGATGATCAACGGAGCAGCAGCAACATCACACGCGCCCAGGTCCTGGAGTACGAAGACCACATCGCGAAGCGGGACGATTTCCGCACGGCATCGGTTATCGCGTATGGAGCAGGCGCGCTGTTGACCGCCACGAGCGTGCTCTTGATGTCTTTCGACGACCCGAAGATCAACTTCGACCAGCGTGAGCGCACCCCCAAGACGAAGACTCAAGAAGAAGAGGCGCCTCAGCCAAGCATGGAGATGTCCGCGGCGCCGTTCTGGGGTCCTGGCACTCTCGGAGGATCACTCCACGGCCGCTTCTAGGTGCCATTCCCAGTACTCCCCTCCCCCCAAACCCCGCGGCCGCTTGCCTCCAATTCTGACCGGCTGGTTAGTTTGTGATAGGCTGCGCTCAACACGGAGGTTCCGATGGGATTCCTAGGCTTTGGTAGCTCGCGGCTCAGCTACGACATGTTCGACCTGGCGCGGAACGCCGCAGAGGCCAAACGCTTCGCAACCTGTGAGCGGATCTACCACAAGGGTCAGGTGCTCGCGTGGGACGGCAAAGAGATCCTCCCTATGTTGCTGGAGAAGCATGGGGGGGTGAGGGTCGCACCCGAGAAGAAGCAAGCGCTACGTCGGGTCTTCGCGATCATTCTTTGGGGAGAATTAGCCGCGTGGAAAATATCAGCTCAGCTAGCGGATAGGTTGGTTCCGTTGGAGGCCAAGATGGCCGCAACGAGTCAGGCCTTCGACGAGGCGCGGCACTTCTACACGATGTACGACTACCTGAAGGAGCTCGACTACCTTCCGGAAAGGCTCGATCCCGCGCCCCAGGCCTTGCTGGATCATGTGCTGTCGACCGACGACTTGGCGTGCAAGCTGCTCGGCATGCAGCTCTTGATCGAGACGATCGCGCTCGCCATTTTTCAGGAGATCCGCGAGCTCAACGTGGAGCCCGTGCTGAGTGAACTGATGCGCTACTACGAGCGAGACGAAGCTCGACACGTGGGGCTGGGCGTTCAGTACCTGCCCATCTTGATGAAGGAGATGAGCCGGCCACAGCTGATCCGCATGAGCTTGTTTCAAGCCAAGCTCGTGGGGTTCGCGCTGTGGGAGAACAAGGTCCTCGAACCCGACTTCCAAGCGCTCGGCATCGATCAGCGTCGAATCCTGGACCGCGCGCGGGCCAAGCAGATGGTCGCGGTGCGTGAAGCTTGGGCGGCGATTGGCTGGGACGTGGACAAGAACCGCGGAATCGCCATGCCCATGATCGGCGCCACCGTGGAACTCATGTTCCCCACGGAAGAAACACGAAACAACCGGGGTGCCCGCTGGGGCGCCGTGTGGAACGCATTGACGAAGCCCCTCGCGACGCCAGCGGATGCACTGGATGTTCACTCCTCCCACGCCATCAAGACGGCGCGCGGCAACGTGGTCGACGGCGAGACGACCTTCCTGAACTCCTGAGGTGCCAGCACCTCTCGGCGCGGCATCCGACCTGAACTCTGGTTCGCTACTGTTGGGCACTTTCAGCCCAAATTCCCGGCGTTTGACGCTTCGCGTGATTTTTCCGAAACGGGTACGGCTTCACGCGCGTACCTATCCACTCAGCTTGGGCGGACCCTTTTCTTTCGGCCCATTGGAACACACGCGAAGCTATGGAGCACGGCGAAGCTATGGAACAAAGCCTTCAGGGGAAAGTGTGCGTGGTCACCGGGGCAAACACCGGGATCGGCAAGGTCACCGCGCAAGAGTTGGCCAGGGCTGGAGCGACCGTAGTCTTGGCTTGTCGCTCTCGGCAGAAAACCGAAGAGGCGATGAATGATATCCGCAAGGATATCCCTGAGGCGAAGCTCGAGTTCCTAGAGTTGGATCTGGCGTCTCTCGAGTCCGTACGCAAGGCTGCCGCGGAGTTCTTGGCGTCAGAGCGACCGCTTCATATCTTGGTCAACAACGCCGGCCTCGCGGGCACGCGTGGTCAGACCAAAGACGGCTTCGAGTTGACGTTTGGCGTCAACCACGTCGGTCCCTACCTCTTCACCCGACTGCTGCTCGACCGCGTCGTGGAGAGCGCGCCAGCTCGCATCGTCAACGTCTCGAGCAAGTCTCACTATCAAACCAAGGACTTCGACCTGAGTGGCGTGAAGGAGCGCACGAAGACCATCGGGGGCATCCCCGAGTATGCGCTGAGCAAGCTCGCGAACGTGCTGTTCACCATCGAGCTCGACAAGCGCCTCCAAGGCACCGGCGTCTCCACGTACGCGCTCCACCCTGGCGTCGTCGCGAGCGACGTGTGGCGCTCGGTGCCGTGGCCCGTCCGCTCCGTGATCAAGCTCTTCATGCTCACGAACGAAGAAGGTGCCCAAACCACGCTTCACTGCGCCCTCAGCGATGAGGCGGGCAAGGAGAGCGGGCTCTACTATGAGAAGTCTCGCCCGAAGAAGGCGAGTCGGCTGGCCCGCGATCCAGCACTACCCAAGCAGCTCTGGGACGCGAGCGCAGAGTGGGTCGGCATCCCCACGGAAACAGAAAAGCGTGCTATCAGCAACGGACAGCACGCTCAGAATCAAACCGCTTGAGCGTGATTCACAGCAGCGTGTACACGATGCTGACGGTGGTGATGGTGTCGAGTTCCTCCTTGCCCGGTAGCGGCGCGGAGTCGTAACGCTCGGTGAAGCCAAACGCGAGAGCAAGGTTGCCCTCGATCTTCGCGTTGATCTCCGCCGTGCCGTTCACGCGGCGAATGTCCGTATCGCTGATGCCTTGCATGAACTCGACCCCGAGAGCGAGCTTCAGGTCGTCATGGAAGGCGTAGTCGAACCCCAGGAAGAGGCGCCCAGAGTGGACCACCTCGGTGTCGTCCAAGACCTCGACCACGTTGCCCGCGTCGTCTTTGACTTCCAGGGAGTCCGCCCTACGTAAGTCGAACAAGAAGTCGTAGCCCACCTCGGTCCAGAGCAGCGCGGTCTTCTCGTTGATGAAGTAGTAGCCGACACCCGGGTCTACGCGGCCTCGCAGGTTGAGCCCTTGAAAGCGGTCCCGGCGGGCCTGAGTCGAGAGGAAGACGGTCCAGTCACCGAAGAACCGGTCGTACCTCGCGGTGCCCTGATAGTTCTCGACGTTGGTCTCCAGGTCTTCGTCGGGCCCGGCCGCCGCGCGACCGTAGTTGATGGCCGCAGCAGCAGAGAACTGGTTGTCGGACCGCCGAAGTCTGAATTTCGAGTTGGCTGTGCCGGCAAAGAGTCGGGCGTTCCCTGTGGAAAGCAGTCCACCCGCGGACACGCTCAGCTCCGTCGCGTCCTTGGATTCTTCGTCCGGGGCCCCCATCGTCGTGGCCTTGTCGGTCGTGAGCTCGGTCGCTCCACCGCTCACCTTGGCGTCGTCTTGGGCGCTGGTGGGGACCTGTGCCCAGGCGCTGGAACTCAAAAGGCATCCAAAGACAACGCATAGTCCGAAAATTTTTCTCATGGAAACTCCGTCGAGGCGCCGAAGGCGCGTAAGTCTAGAGAAGCGTTTTGGCGATAGGCCTGCGGCTTCAGGCTGATCCGCAAAGAGAGGGCGAGCCCCTGGACGCGGGTTAGCAAGAGGCGTGCCCTGTCTCTCCGCGCTCGAAACCATACAGAAAGCAGCACAGAGACTCAAAAATGCGGGTGCGCTCGCACGGCTGCTGCCCCGTTATGAGACGAGACCGCGGCGCCGTCGACTACAGGCGACGGTTTGTCGAGTTCAGTCTGCAACACTGACCAACCGCGCATGATCCTCACGGAGCCAGCGCAGGGTAGGCAAGAACCGAGTCAGGGGCAGAAAGTCACGGTGCCCTGGATCGCCCCTTCGGCGGCGCTGTAGTACTCCGCTTGGGCGCTCAACGACACGTTGCTTCCGCTGCGCTCTGGGCACCAGATCGCGATATCGCTCGATGCTTCGCCGGTGTCGTTGTTGAAGTCCAGCGGCCCGCTCACGCCATCAAAGTCGATGCACTGATTGGTCGCCGCGTTCTGGAACAGACCTGAGAAGTTGGTGGGCCCCGCCGGCACCAGGGTCTTGTCCGAACAGGTCATGTGCTTCATGGCCTCCGCCATCTGAGTGCCATTCGGGTGCGCCTGGCCGGTGATGGCAATCGCGTACGCAAGCAGGTAGGCGGCGTCGTAGGCAAACTCGCTGAACGTCCCCGGCGGTTCATTGAAGAACGCACTGAAGCGCTGTGCGAACCCGGAGTAGCCTGGCGCGAGCTGCGCACCGGGGACCGTACCGAGAATGCGCGCGGAGAGATCCGGTTGCGCGGCAACGATGCCTTCGAGTTCGTCCACCTTCCCACCTTCCGGCAGTAGGTACTTTGGCCGGTCGGCTGTGTCCCACTTGGACTCCACCCGCGTCAGTAGCTCGGTGACGAACTCATTCGTCCCCAGACCGAAGATCACGTGCGGGTGGAAGCTGACGATTTCGCTCGCGGGCGTTTCCCAGTCGACGTTTTCGTTGTCAGCTGGGTCCGCGTAGTCCCGCCGAAGCAGGAGCTTCGAGTCCGAGGCTGCGCCGACACCTTGAGCCTGCATCTGGGCAAATACCGCGTCCGCTAGGCCGAGCCCGTAGGCGTCGTCCTTTGCGGCGATTGCAATCCGTGCGGATTCTCCAACGCCTAGTTTGCCGTCGTTCCGCAGGATCTCTTCCACCTTCAGGACCAGCTCGGCCAACGGGATCGCTTGGATGGTGTCGGACGGAGCCGTCCTCCACACCAAACCTTTGTCGTTCAGCGAGGTGATGTCGGGACTTGTCGCTGAGGCGGAGATGGTCATCACGTTGGCGGGCACTGTGACGTCGGTCGTCACCTGCACGGTGATCCCACTGAAGGCTGGCCCCAGGATCGCGGGTACCTGGACGTTGTCGACCAGGTGCTTCGCTACGGCTTCAGGATTGTCTATGTCGTGGCACCCCAACATCACGAGGTGTCTTTGTTGGCTTGAGCCTCCCGCAGCGGGCAAGCCGTTGGTGCGCGTCTCGATTTCGTTGAGCGCCAGCTCGGCGCCCTGCCGCAAGGGGATCCCAACGCTGGCAAATTGGTCGCGCAGTGGCCCCATGAACCCGAGCACGATGGTTTCCCCTTCCATGAGCGCGTCCTCGGGGAAGATCTCTGTGCAGTCGTCGGTGCGCAGCTTCGCGCATGAGTTGTCTGACGGACGACACACCGCTGCCTCGCCGAGGCGCGTCGAACACTCGGCGCTCGAGCTGCACACCAGTCGCTCACACACCTTCTGCTCAGTGCAGAGCGTACCCGTGAACGCGCCGCCCTTTGCAGAGCAGTCAGAGTCAGACTCACACTGCTCGGTGCTCGTATCCACGACCAGATTACAGCTGGAGAGCTGAGGCATCAGCAAGGCGCTGCCCAGGGCCAGCGCGCCGAAGCGCAAGTACTTCCAAGCGGCGCTACCGTGTTTGAAACTCCTCATCGCATCCACCTCAAAACTGCATCCGCAAGGAAACGCCATTTGGACCAAGCCCGAGCTGCGTGCTCGTACCGCGACGACGATGCGCCATGCCGGCGTCCGCGGCGGGATCCGAGTCGTCGTCCATCGAGAGCCAGAGCGTGATACCGCCAGTGATCACCGTCGCTGCGATCATCACATCCGTCACTATCGCCAGGGTACGCACGCGCTTGGCTTCGGTGTCCAGGTCGTCTGCGGACGCGCCAGCGGAGTCGCGCTTGTCCGCAAGCGAGCCGTTGGCAGAGAGTGCGATCACCCCGGTGGTCGCCGCCGTTGCGGCGAAAACGCCGGTCAGCACCCAGCCGAACCACGGGCTCCCGCCTTCGTCCACAACCTCCTCCGAAGGCCCAGGCGTGGGGGGCGGAGGCGTGGGCCCGCCAGGCTGGGGGGGCGGAGCGGCAGTCGTGGATGGCTTCGCGCTCTTCAGCTGAATCGACAGCGCCTCCTCATCACCTCCGGCGATGCTGACTTTCCGTCCCTGTTGAGAGTACTCCGGGTGCCGCACGGCAATACGCCGGAGTCCAGCGTTGACCAGCACCGGCTCGGTCATCGGACTGGTTCCGACCAGTGCGTCGTCCACGTAGATCTCGGCGCCGTCCACGTCGACTTCCACCTTCAACTTGGCCACGCGGCGTTCGAGCTTCTTGATCTCGGTTTGGACCTCGTCCTTACGGGAAGCCGGAAGCTTGTCTCCACCCTCGGCCAAGTACTGACGGTAGGCCTTCAACGCCGCAGCGTAGTCATTCAAGGCGAAACGCACGCGGGCGATGTTGTAGAGCAGCTTGTAACTGGGGCGCAGCTTGTATGCGCGCTCGAGTTCCACCAACGCGCCGTCGAAATCCGCGTCTTCGTAAAGCTTGATCGCTCGCTCGTAGCGCTCTCGCGCTTCCGTGTCTGGGTCGGCGCCGAACGCACTTCCCCCAAAGCCAAGAACTACTGAAGCGAGCAAGCCGCTCAGCAGCAACCCCCTGATGCGTCTCATTGCCCTTGAGTATGCCAAAACCTGGGTTTCGCCAGCATGATCAATGCCGCGATCTCGAGGCATCAGCACATCGCGCAATCGCTGTTTGCGCGGGCGCGAGTGCACACCCCATCCATGCACGTTCTTGCTCGGGCGTGCGGTCGAGGACGAGTGCGTACGAAGTGGCGTTGGTGGAAGTGGGGTCGCCGCGCTGTCTCGGGACCTGAACTTCCATGAGAGAATTGTTCCTTGTTCGCGCCTCCCGGGCGCGAAATGCGGGCTAGTCTGCCTTCGCCAGGGCGAGCAAACCTACGCACGCGTGCGCTACTCCCAGGGATCGGTCTTATCCAGCGTCGGGGCCTTGGGTTTCGGCTTCTTCACGGGCGGAAGATCGCCAAAGGGATCACCCGATTGGGTCTCGGCGGGCTTCGCCGTACCTTGGCCGACGCGGGGTGTCCTAACCTGCCCAGCCGCAGGGGTCTCTGGTTCCTCAGGCGGTGCGCCTTCCGACTGCTTGGCTAGCTCGAGCCGCAGATCGACGTCGCGATCCCATCGCAAATCCAGCTCCCGCTTCGCGTAGCCTGGCGCGCTGATCTCGAGCTTGTGCACGTTCTCATCACGCGAGTACTTGGACTCATAAGGGTTGTCCTTGAGAGCCACGCCGTCGAGAGTGAGCTTCGCCTCTGGGGGGCTTACTTCGATGTGGACCTTGACTGAGCCGGCAGCTGCCGGAGTCGATTTAGTCGCCAAATCGCTGGAGGCAGCAGCTGGGTCGAGCGCCTCTTCGTTTCCGCGCGTAAACGCGAACATCGCCAACCCGGCGACCCCTAACAGCAACACTCCAGCCAACGCTGGGAACAGCCAGCGTTTTCCCGCGGGCTCTGGCGGGCTCTCCAGCGGCAGGTTCACCGGCGCCTGTACGTCCACGAGGCTTGACCCACGCGAGGAGGGCGTGGCGTACCCCGCCAGCGAGGAGCCACGCAAGCTCGGGAGCTCCATGGTTTCCGGACTCGTTGGCATCGCGTCGGGTCCCGTGACGTCTGTCATCTCGTGCCGGATGACCTCGCCGATCTCCGTGCGCTCTTCGGAGAACAGCTCGCTGACACGCTCACCCACATCACGCCCGCTGATCTTGCGGAAGGCTTCCAGGAAGGCGAACAAATCCGCACGGAATGAGGCCGCGTCCTGATACCTGTGCTCGGGCTTGAGCGCGAGAGCGCGTTCGATCACTTGCTCGAGCTGCAGCGGCAGATCTGGGACAACGTCACGGATCTTGGGGATCTCTCCCTGGATGAGCTTGTGGAGGATCTCGACCTCCGCGCGCGTGTTATACATGCGCCGATTGGCCACGGCCTCCCACAGCATCACGCCAACGCTGAACAAGTCTGCACGATGGTCCAAGCCGTCGCGCAGGGCCTGCTCGGGGGCCATGTACGCGACCTTGCCCTTCAAGACCCCCGACTGAGTCTCCGTCGACTCGAGCGTCTTAGCGATTCCGAAATCAACGAGCTTGGTCTGGCCGGCATACGTCACGAAGACGTTCTGCGGGGTGACGTCGCGGTGGACGATGTTTAGCGGCGTCCCGTCGTAGTCCTTCAAGCCGTGGGCGTACTCCAACCCTTCGAGGACCTGGCAGAGAACGAACAACTCCATTTCCAGAGGGAAACCGGCAGCAGACTCCCGGGCCCGAGCCTTGACTCGATGCAGTGGCTGCCCATCCAGGTACTCCATCGCGATGAAGAAGCGCTGGCCCTCGGCACCAATCTCGTTCGTCTGAACGATGTTCGGGTGGTTCAACCTGGCGGCAAGACGTCCCTCATCCTGGAACATCTGCAAGAATTCTGGTTGTTCCGTCAGGTGGGGACGCAACACCTTGAGGACCTGCAGCTTGTTGAAGCCACCGGGTCCACTCGACACCGACAGGTACACGTCCGCCATCCCGCCGTGCCCAAGGCGCGCCAGCAAACGGTACTTAGCGAAGGTGCGACTGAAGTTCCCCATCGAGAGTCGGAATTAAACGTCAGGCTAACACACGCGTGGGTGGAACAATGCACGCTCAACAGCAGTTCGACGCCGGCCCCGCGACCGTGCTGGGCAGACTTTCAGGACACGCTCCAGGCTGTGCCGTCAGTTCGATTTCTGGTCGCCCTTTGTTTCCGGTTCACGGAATGACCAAACCCCCGCATCTCAATCGCCACCATCAGGGCGTGGGTGGCGACCAGTCGACTGCGTTGTCGCCCGTCGAGCGCGGTTGTCGCTTCCCCCCGCACGAGTGGACGCAACCTATCGGTCTCACAGCGTTCTGGTCCCCGCCCGCCGCCGGCCGCGAGCAGAGAGCGGTCGCGAGGCAATGCGCAACAGGTTCTTACAGCGTCAGAGTTACGCTGATCCGAGTTTTCGACCTCCGACGCTGTCTGCTCGCGCTGGATAGTGCACTCACAGTGGAACCAGCCAGGCGGTTGGTCACTCCCCGATCATGGAACTCGAGAAGATCTCGGGCGCGACTTTCTTGAGGCGCGACTTCGAACGGCCAGTCAGCAAGCCTGGCTGGACCAGCGGTTTGCCCACCAGGGTGGCATCAAGCGTGGCCGCGCCACCCTTCTCTACGCGAAACGCCTGCTCGACTTTACCTCCGCGCGGATTCGAAGTGTAGAGGACGAGGTCGTAGAAGCCCTTGTTCTTGGTGTCGTAGAAACACCAGGCGTAGCCGTTGCGCTGGAAGTACGCGAGCTCGAGGTCGAGCTTCTTGTCTTTGATCGCCTTATCGATGTCGATCTTCTTTCGCGCAGTTGAACGGAAGGTGCTCTCGTCCAGGTCCAACAGGTAGCCATCGCTCCCCTGACCGTTGACAGCGATTGCGGTCTTGCTGGCGCCCTTGATGTCGAGCAAGGACATCCCTGCGCCACGGTGGTCGCTGATCGGATCGGGGAACGACTCGATTCCGTCTCCACCCTTCGCTGAGAGAATGCCCAGTAACCCCTTCTGGACCATCGACTCGAACTGTGAACGCAAACCGGGAGACTGCAGGAGCGCCGGTCGGATCAACTTGCGACCAACGTGCTCTGGAGCCGGCGTGCGACCGCCGCTCGCACCTATCTTCCATGCGGAAGCGGCGACGTAGACGCGCGACCCGGGTGAATGGAGCACCAAGTCATGGCGGCCATCGTTGTCCGTGTCGTACCAAGCCCACAGCTCATCGCCCTGGCTCACCACCGCTAGCTCGAAGTCTGCAGTGATGCTCGGCGAGCGCAGCTCTTCCACGGTTGGGGAAGGCGAGAGGCGTGGGGCAACGTTGCCATCCACGTCTACCAGCAGGCGCGCAGAGAACGGACTGGACAGCAGCACTGCGTCCGGCGTCCCGTCATCGTTCAGATCGCCCCGGGTGCCCGAGCCTGTGTTTCCCATCGGGTCGGGCAGCTGAGATTCAGAGGCTCCGCCGCTCTCGATGAAGCTCGAGGGGAAGACGATGCCCGCGATACGCAACATCCGCTCTGCGAGACCGCGGTCACCAAACGCCGAGCCGCGCACCGCGCGCCCCAGGCGCTTCACACCAGCAGACTTCAGATCGCCGTCCTTGTCGATGTCGTAGGCGGCATCGATTCCGCCGTTCGTCCCCTCATCGTAGAGCAAGAGGTCGAAGCGGCCGTCGTTGTCGGTGTCATACCAAATGAAGCTGTTCGACCTCACCCGCAGGTACATCAGCTCGGCGTCGAAGGCCTGCTTCTCGTAGATGTCTTCTACCTTGGGTAGCTTCGACTTGCCCTTGAAGCTGTCCTCGTCGAGGTCCACGAAGACGGCTTCGCTTTCCCTGGGGCAAAACACACAGGGTTGCCGGCCGTGCAGCACCATGGTGTCGACGTTACCGTCGAAGTCCACATCATCCAGCGCAACGTCGCCACCGCCTTCGCGCCATGGGTCAGGCAGCAGTCGCTCTGGCTTGGGAGGATAGGCCGCGGAGAACTTCTTCACTTCGTCCAGGTGGACATGAAAGCTGAGCAACCCACCGGTCTTTCCGTCCTTGTTGGAGAACGCGTTCAGCCCAACCAGCTCGCCTTGGCTGTTCACCAAGGGGCCACCGCTGTCACCCGGCAAGATCTCGCAGCTAGACTGGATGACGAGTCCCAAGTTCTGCTTGTCGAGGTATTGCTTGAAGCGCTGCTCCACTTCCTTGTCGTCATCACTGAAGCTCGCCAGTGTCGCCAAGTGCTCCGAGAGCTTGCCGAGGGCAGACACCTGACCCGCTTTGATCGCCCACAACATGCCGGCCCCTGCGTGCCCCAGGGAAACGACTTGGTCTCCCGGCACCGGCTTGTCCTTGGCCAGCTTCACATAGGGCAGCTTCTTTGGCGGGTCCTTGATCTTCAACAGGGCGATGTCGCGCAGCTTGTCCACCTTGTAGACGAGGGCCTCGTGGGCCTTTGCGTCGCGCTCCATTCCCCCCGTGTCTTTGGACAGAGAACCCAGGATGACCTCCACCTTCACCTGAAAGTCTTCCTGCTTTCCGTCAGCCACCACGTGGTGGTTCGTGAGCACCCACCCTGCGGGGTCGATGATCACGCCGCTTCCCATTCCGCCGGGCACGCGGATGATCACCGTGGCCGGAGCGACCACGCGGTACACCTCCTTCGACGACTTGGGTGGCCGAGAACGTGACTTGACGGTGTCGAGGGAGTCCGGCGCGAGCGCGGTGGATGCCCGCCGCTCGATTAATTTCTCGCTGGAAACTCTGCCGCTCTCAGGAATCGCCTGTGCAGCCTTGGGGTCCGCTCCGGGTTTGGGGGTGAGGTCCGATTTTGGCGCGCTATCGTCAGCCTGCCTTGGCTCTGGAGTGCCCCCTCCGCAAGCCACACACACGGTCCACAACAGCAGCCACACCCTCGCCTTGATCGTCGACATTCTTCACTCCATCAAACCCGCTGAAACAGCGAAGCCTCAGCCGCACGTCCCGTCAGCCAGACAACGCTGGCCAGCAGCACACGTAGTCCCTCCGCAGCTGCACACACCAGCGCTACAGGTGCCAGCGCTACCCGCGTTGCAGCTGGCGTCGCCGCTGCAACCGCAGCTTCCGCTGCTACAGCTGAAGCCAGTCGGACAAGCCCGAGCGCAGCCTCCGCAGTTATCCGGGTCGGAGCTCACGTCCACGCAGCCCCCAGCGCTCTGACAGCAAACTTCGGAGGCGCCGCAAGCAGCCGAGCCTTCGCAGCTGCACTGGTCACCTCCAGTCCCTGCAACGCAAGCCTCTCCGGGGCGGCACTCATTCCCACCACAGATGCAGAGCCCCGAGCTGGCAGAGCAAGTCGGATTCGTTCCCGAGTCGACCTTGCAGCGTCCCGCGTTGCCAACACACCCGCATTGCCCTGCGGTAACGAAGCCGCAACGCAAGCTGCCCGCCGGCGAGCCTTGCTGGGTGCAGTCGTTACCGCACCCGCCGCAGTTTGCATCATCCTGATCGACTGGCGTCTCACAGCCATCATCGATGGCTCCGGGCCCGGGCATGACACAGTTGCCAAAGCCAGCCTCGCAGCTGCTGGAACAGGCTCCGGCGGTGCACGCGAGGCTGGTGACGTGAGTTGTCCCGCAGGCGCGTCCGCAGGAGCCGCAGTTCAGCGGATCGGCGGACACATCGCTTTCACAACCGTCATCCGCCGCGGGGGCTGCCGGTGTCGAACAGTTGCCAAGGCCTGGTAGGCAGCCGGAAACACAGAGACCAGCGTTGCAGAGCTTGGAAGCTACGCCGGTGTCCGAACACGGGCGACCACAAGCGCCGCAGTGGTCCTCCGTCGTGAGCAGATCCGTCTCGCAGCCATTGAAAGGATCCCCATCACAGTCACCCGTGCCGGCGCCGCAGTTCGCGACGACGCACTTGCCCCCAGAGCACCCAGCTTCCGCACCGGGAAGCATGCACGCGCTTCCGCAAGCTCCACAGTTGTCCGGGTCGGTGAACACGTCCTGCTCACAGCCGTCGTCCGCAGCCGGGAACGCTGGGCTCGTGCAGTCTCCAAATCCCGCGGCGCAATACGGGGTGCACACCCCCGCGTTGCAGGTCGCCGTCGCCACTCCGGCGCCGGAGCAAGCGCGGCCGCAAGCGCCGCAATGCAGTGCGTTCTGCTTGCTGGTGTCCACCTCGCAGCCATTTCGCGGGTCACCGTCGCAGTCCTCGAACGGAGCGATGCACGACTCGATCGCGCACTGCGCGGCGTCGCATTTCGTCACCGCATTCGGGAGGTCGCATTTGTTGCCGCAGAAACCGCAGTTGTCGTTGTCGATGATGAGATTGGTCTCGCACGCATCCTGGGAGTTGTTGTTACAATCCCCACGGAAAGCCAAGCAGGCCTTTTCTCCACAAGTACCGGAGTTGCAAACGGCCTGCGCGCCGGGGGTAGGCATGCACTCCTTGCCGCACGAGCCGCAGTTCTTCGGGTCGGTCGTGGTGCGCGCTTCGCACCCGTTCTCGGGGATGCCATCACAGTCGTTGAAACCCGCGTCACAACTCGCCACCGTACAGCTGCCGGCACTGCAGCCCGCAGTGCCATGGTTCGCCAGACAGACGTTGCCGCATGCGCCACAGCTATCTGGATCCGTGTTGAGGTCGACCTCACATCCGTCGCTCAGGTCCAGGTTGCAGTTCGCAAAACCCGTGGCGCAGCCGACCATCTTGCACGCTCCGGCTTCACACACGGAGAGTGCACCTGGCGTGGGACACGGCGAGCAGCCCATGCCACAGCCATAGTCCGGGTCGTCTAGCTTGACGCAGCTACCGTTGCAGCTCTTCTCGTCACTTGCGCAGGTCACGTCTACAGGTGCATCAGCTGCAGCATCACTGCCTGCGTCTTGCCCTGCGGAACTGCCACCGGTGGCTCCAGCGCTCCCCGCACTGCCTCCGCTCCCACCGCCACCCACGGCGCCCGCGCCAGCGTTCCCAGCTGCGCCACCTTGGGCACCGAATCCAGCGGAACCTGCATTCCCGGCGCTCGCGTCGTTCTCGACGCCACCCACGCCAGCAGAAGCGCCTCCCTCACCCCCTGATCCACCGTTGGCTGAGGTGGAGCCGGAGTCTCCAGAAGAGCACGCCGAAGCTAGCGCTAGGCCTAGACCCAGCGCGAAAAGGGAGCGCACCGCGCGGCTAGTTCGCAACACAACCTCCGAAAATATCACACCCGGCGCTGAAACGGGGTGTCGCGACGGCGCGAGCCTTCGCGGGTCGCGCTTTCGCCCACCGTTCGCCGCGAGCTGGTGAAGCGGCGAGGCGTGGTAAACGCAGCAGATGGCTGGAGATAGCGACCGCGATTCGGAAAACAAGCCACCGCCCTCCGTCTCGAGGGTGGCCGAAACCCCGAAAATGATTCGGGCAGAAAGGGCCGTCGCCGACCCGCAGGGAGCGTCGGCGCAAGCGCCCGAGGCCACCGACGTCGACTGGGAGCAAGCCTGGAAAGAAGGCCGCACGCGCTGGGACGCGGGGCAGTCTTCGCCCCTGCTGCGACGCATGCAGGCCGAAGGGGAAATCACCCGCTTGCTGGAAAGCGTTGCGGCACCGCCGAGCGACAAGGCACCGCGGAGCGACAAGGCACCGCGGAGCGACGAACCCATGCGGCTTCTGGTGCCAGGGGCAGGCAGCGGATACGACGTCCTGACGCTAGCAAGCGCCGGCAGGCACACGGTCGGCTTGGACGCCGCGCCTAGTGCCGCCCAGCGCTTCGCCCAGATGAAGTCGAAACTGCCCACAGCGGGCTCGACCGAGTTCATTTGTAGAGACTTCTTCAGCCTGGGAAATGACCCCGAGCACCGCGGGAAATACGCTCTAATCTGGGACTACACGTTCTTCTGCGCGCTGCCCCCACGTCTGCGAAGTGCATGGGGAGACGCGCTGGCTGCGCTCCTACGTCCAAACGGCGTGTTGCTGACGCTGATGTATCCGCTGATTGAGGGTGAAGACGTCGCTCGGCACGAAGGACCTCCATTCCCGCTCTCGCGCGAGATCTACCGCAAGCATCTGGTAGAGCAGACAGGGCTGTTCGAACTGGAGCACTTCGAAGAGGTCTCTGAGAGCCATCCTTCGCGCCAAGGCAAGGAAGGCTTCAGTATATGGCGCAGAACAGGCGAATAGCCGACCCGACCTACGTTACCTCGCGGCAATTTAACAGCTTTCCACAAGGCAACAGAACCTGCCCCGCAGCTACGCCAAGAACAGCGAATTTAGCCGATATTCAGCAGATTTGGCGCCATCATCAGCGAACGAAAGCGCGTAAGCTCAACCGCCATTGGCCCAAGTCGACGCGCGCTCTTGAAACTACGCCAGCCGCTCTGCTCGGAGTCAAAATCGGACACTGACGCACGACAAGGGCGGCCCTTCCCAGACATTTCCGCGCGAAACTGCACCACGCCATCGTTCGAACTCTGAAGCGTCGCCATCCTGCTCTTCGCGGGCAACGTAGGCAGGCGCGATGCGTACTCGAGCCGCAACTGCGTGCCGTCGTCGGCGCTTACCGCGACCTGACCCTTCGAATCCTCGAAGTTTGCCCACGTCTTGGGCAACGCCCAGAGCTCCCGGCCGGCGCGCAGGGTGGTGTCGTCGTCAACGTACATAAAACTCACGAAATAGCCGCGAATCGTGCGGTTATTGCGCCTCACCTGCACCATGCAGGGCATCCAAATCAGCTCATGATAGGTGAGCGGGGATGGCGGCTCGTACACCACGTACGCCAAGAGCCCCATGCAGCGGCCTCGCAACGCTACTGGTTCGAATCCGCGCGGCAACTCTAGATCGCGGCGCGCCGTCACGTAGGGCAAAAAGACGGCCCGCCCGCTCGTGTCCCACGGGGGTTTGGGGTACGGCGTGGGCGGAGAGTTGCCTGGCCTGAGCTCCACAGCAGGATGGTAGCCGGAAACGCTGCGGTTCGGGCACCGCGCCCCCGAAGAGGCCAGTGTGACGGGGAACCCAGGCCCGAAGGCGAATCATACGAAAACGTATGTTTGGGGCCTGGGGGTGGAAGAGGCGCGCCCGGCAGTGGAGTTTCGTCCCTGGCCCCCGAGGCAACCCGCTGGGACGGTCGGGGTGTGCCCAGCATTGTCCGCGAGCCAGCAAAGCGAGGGTGGCGTGCAACGAGCCCGAGGCCGGGCGCCACCACTGCACATACACACAGTTCTGTGGAAAAGCTGTGGGACTGGTCGGCCGTCCAGGATCGAAGGGCGCGTTCCACATGGCCCGCTTCATCCCTAGAACCGAGACCTGCCGCCCGTCGGGGGATCGGAAAGCGATGTGAAGCCTGAACCCCACTCTCACGGCGCTCAGATGGTCCGGTCCTCCCGAACGCCTGTCCGGATACCCCATGGAAGCCTTTGAAATCCCAGGTTATCCACAGGGCAGATTGCAGGAGTTTGCAGGTTGCGTGCAACCTGCATTCGACCTGCAAATCAGTTGCAGGTCGACAGTTCAGCGGGATATGATGCGCTAAGTTCTCTAAATTCTTATCATTTGTCCAGTGGAAAGACGTTCAGTCGTGGCTCATCCCGAGCCTGTGACTGATGGTCTGCAACTGCACAGCTGTTCGGCCATGGGTTGGTTGCGAGAGATGATGCAGCGCGGCACGCAGCCGCCCCGGAGCTTTGGTGAGCTCGCACGGCGCTGTCTCGCCCACCCCTCATGGCCGGCGGATCCACGTCCCAAACCTCGCTCCCTGGCGACCCTGTTCAGCCGACTGGATCGGGAGTTGGACTTCGATTGGCTCCGCGATCGACCTGCCGTCCAGCAAACGATGGCGGAGGTGCTGGAGGTACCAGTCGCCGACATCCAGGTGCACTGTCTCGTGTCGAAGGGGTTTGGCGCCCCCGGCGAGGCTACAGTCAGGCTGGACGATGTTCCGTTTGGACGAGCACTCCGCCTGAAGGAAGAGCCACTTCCACCTGGGATCCCGCTCCTACCCCAGCGCGTGTCCGCCTGGGATCGCGTGTGGTGGGTGGCCCCTTCTGGGTCTGGGCGCAGCCTGGTGGGGCGTTGGCTCGAAGCTCGGGGCGCCGCTCGTTGGGTCGCGGCTCGGGATTGGAGCGCCGCGGAGCCCGAAACTCGAGAGCCCGGTCCGGTGTTCGTAGAGCTGCACACCGCCCACGAGAGCGAATCGATCCGTCGTCAGCCACCTCGCGAGAAGATCTGTGTGGCCGCTGATTTCCCCCCGGAAAGCGATGAATGGACCGTCGTGCGGTGTCTGCCTTTGAGTGCCTACATCGAAGATCTGGTTGGTTGGGTCGCGGAGCGCCTACCCAGCGACAGCCAGCTCCGGGTTGACACCGCGCTGGCATGGCTTGGTGGTCTGCCCCAGGAGAGAGGGGTGCTCACGACCCTAGGCGCCGCGCTTGGGCTACTCGGGCTAATGGACGAGATCGGGCACAGCCAGATCCGCGGACGCAGCCTAAATCAGCTAGCCCGGGCGGCAATTAAATTCCGCGTAGCAAAACTGGCCGGCGACCACCGCCTGCTCAAAGAGCAGGGGCTAGAAATTCTTGTAGGCATCCACCAACAATGCCTTACGGAAACATCTCTCCCTGCTGATGTGCCAAGGTCCGAAGACGAGTGGTTGCGTTTGATTCCGCCTGAGCTAGCGCGCGGCGTCGACGTCGAATGGGTGAAGCTCTCGTTGCAACGGGCCGGTGCCCCCGTCACCGTGCGGGAGCTCGAACGTGCTGCGCGGCAGCTTCCTCCGGGCGCGTTTCGTATCCTCCGGGCACTGAGCGCTGGGGGGTTGCTGCGCAACCTCGAACCCGGTGCTGAGCTCTCCCTGGGCCCTCAGTGGCTCGTGAACATCGCGCGGAGCGCCGCGCTACGGCAGCTCCTGGGCCGGCCTGCACTCGAGTGGGGAGAGGCGTTGCTCAGCCCTGGGTCGGCGATCTCGGTGCTCGACGCGCTCCACGTACGGCTCGAGCAAGACCCCGATCCGATCGTGGACGGTGTTCTGGAACTCGAGGCGAGGGACAGCCCTGCCTACGCGGCGGCAGTGGAGTGCTTGGTCCGGGTGATAGGCCTCAACCCCGAGTTGCTTCGCGAGGTGAGCCTGGAGCTACTACGGGGCCTCTACGAGGAGCAGGCGGAGCTGGCGATCGAAGTCCCAAACGGTCCACCACTGCCCCGCTTGGAGCACCCCAAGAGCCTCGTGGACGATGCTCCCACGCTCGCTCGAGGTGCGTGGTACGTCGCGATTTGGGCAATCGCGGAGCGCCTTGGCTCGAAACCGCGCAGCGTCAGCCACTGGCTCGATCCGTGGCGACCCCACGATGGTACTTCCCTCGCCCCAGCCCTGGACGCCGTTCAGGCTTGGCTGCGGGCGTCCAATAACGGCCCCGGCGAGGAGATGCTCCTGCGGCTCTTCGACCGCCGCGGCGGTTCCCCCGACGCTCCCCACGACCTGGAGCAAGCTTCGCTTTGTCTTGCGGCTTTCCGCGCGAATACGTTGAAGGCGGAACACCTCGCGCCTTGGAAACCGGAGCTATTCGACCGCGTGTTGCGCGCCCTCGAGACGCCGGAAGCAAGGAGTCGATTCATCAACCACGCAGCCCAGGGTTGGGCCGAGCAAGGGTATCCGGAGGCGGGGCGCGCTTGGTTCGAAGCAGGAGCGCTCCCCGCCGCGCGCATCTGGCCGAGTCTCGAGCGCGACAGCCTGCTCGGCCTGGTAACCGGGCGCGGTCTTCGCGTTCCTTGGGAGCTGCTCTCCCCAGAACACTGGCGATGGATCGCTGAGCTGTGGCAGCTCAACGCACCGTCGGAAATCGACGCCGAAAGCGTACCGACCGACACGTCTCTCAGGCAGGGCCAAGCGATCACTGACCAAGAGCGCATGCTCAGGCATATCCCCGGAGAAACAATTGCAGG
This sequence comes from Polyangiaceae bacterium, assembly GCA_020633205.1. NCBI lineage: Bacteria > Pseudomonadati > Myxococcota > Polyangiales > Polyangiaceae > Polyangiaceae bacterium. Next base: position 431,342 of record JACKEB010000015.1, on the reverse strand, counting down.
TCTGCTCAGCCTCGGAGCGAGTACCGCCCCGTGGCCAGCGGAGGTCTTGACTCGCGCCTGGGGAGCGGCCCGCGATCGGTGCTTGAAGAGCCTCGAGCAGCACCTCTCAAGCGCCACACGCGGTGAACGAGAGAATCGGCTGGCCGAGCTCCGTGAAGCCCTCCGTCTGCTGTCCACGGAGCCAGCCGAATCCGACCCAGAAGCGCTAGAGGCGCTGCTGGACCAGCTGCGGGTGCTCGAACAAGACGCAACGCAGCTTGCCGACGTCGTTCGATTCCTCCAACAGCGGGTGGCGAGACGAGGCGCCGCATGGCGATTTGCCTACGAGCTGCTCGATGGAGTCGAGGCCAGGCGCCAGCGCCTCGCGCGCCACGCCCCACCAGTTTAGTGAGCTGGAGAGGGCTGACCGCGTTCGCGCGCTGGGCTATAGCCTCGACATGCGCGCGTACTCAATCGAGTCCTTTGGTCACGCTGGTCTTGCGCTTGGCGAGCACGAGGCGCCACGAGCCGGGCACGGGGAGCTGGTGCTACAGATGCTCGCCGCGTCGCTGAACTATCGAGATCTGCTTATGCTGAAGGGGAAATACGACCCCAGGCAGAAGCTACCATTGATTCCCCTATCAGACGGCGTCGGCCGAGTGATCGCCATAGGCGAAGGCGTGGACGGCTTTTCCATCGGGGAACGCGTGTGTCCGATCTTTGCTCAAGAGTGGCTCGCCGGCGAGCCAACCAAGGCGCGCCTGCGCTCCACCCTTGGGGGACCGAGGCATGGTACCTTGTGCGAGCAAATGCGTGTGCCAGCCGGTGCCGTGGTCCGCATCCCGGACTCCATTCCCGACGCCGAAGCGGCAACTCTGCCGTGCGCGGGAGTAACCGCGTACAACGCGCTCGTGACGTTGGGTCAGCTACGGGGCGGGGACACGGTCCTGGTTCAGGGTAGCGGTGGCGTGAGTGTTTTCGCGCTCCAGATCGCAAAGGCGATGGGAGCGACCGTGATCGCAACCACGAGCAGCGACGAGAAGGCGGCGCGGCTGAGTGAACTTGGCGCGGACCACGTGATTAACTACCGCACGGAAACTCGTTGGGGAACGAAAGCGCGAAGCCTGGCCCCGGGCGATGGGGTCGACCACGTCGTCGAGGTCGGAGGCAGCGGCACACTAGAGGAATCGCTCAGGGCTGTTCGGTCGGGCGGGCACGTGGCAGTGATCGGCATCCTGAGCGGCGGCAAGGGCGAGATCTCCCTGCTGCCGATGCTCATGAATCAGGTACGGCTTCAGGGCGTGATGGTGGGCGCGAGAGAGACCTTCGAACAGTTCGTTCGATGCGTTGTAGCGAACAGGATTCAACCCGTTGTCGACGAGATCATGGACTTTGACGCCGCCCCCGCGGCCTTCAAGAAGCTCGAGTCGGGAAAGCACTTTGGCAAAGTCGTGATCCGCATCGGCGCCTGAACGTCTCGCAGCGAGAGCGCATCCCACGGGGACCATGAACGCTCGACCCACGTTATTCGCGGCGGGCCTCCTGATGTGTGCGCTCGTCTCAAGCCCCATTCGGGCCGAGGCTCGCCGGAGCAAGCCCGTTCAAGTCTCAACTCAGATCGCCCGCTGGGCGACCTGGACTCAGCGCTCATTGATGAGCGCGCGCCAAGAGCGTGACGTGGTGCGAGCGCTCTGCCTGAACGACCGTCTCAATGAGCTCCACGCCCTCGAACGCACAGCACGTCGGCATGAGGCCAACCTCTCGAGTTCGGTGCTCCGTCACGCGCGCCGCGCCCGACTGGGGCTCCGACTAAGCTTCGACGAGGCGCGGGACGTGTTCAAAGGAGCACGAGACTGCCTGGGAGCCCGCCCGGCCTACGTCTCAGGTACGCAGGTACGATTTTGGGTGGACCCACGAGTCGCCCCATACGAGCCGCGCTACCCCGATGCGTCCCTCAGGCCCAAAACCAGCGCATATTGAGCTTTGGACGCTCGAGCAACCAAGGAAAGAAAAGCAGGTGTAAGCGTGGGCCGGTCCCGCCGTTTCGAGTCGCGGAGGACATGATGCGACGACTCGGACAAGGCTCTTTTGGATTGTTGGCTCTGGCGGTGGTGGCGTGCGGTGGTTCCAAGGCCGCTGAAGCCCCCATGGCCCCCTCTCCCATGCCTGCAATGGAGAGCCCTGCTACAGCTGGGGCACCGGCGGATGACGCCGCTGGCGACCCTGGCTACGCCTACGGCGCTGACAGCGAGGAGGCGCCTGAAGCAGCCGCGCCTCCCCCCGCATCGATCGCCGGCGCAGTGGCCCCGAGCGGGGGCGCCGTGGCCGCGGAGCCGTCGCGAGACCGCGCGGAAAAGCGAACCAGCGCGGCCGACAAGACGAGCCGTCGCCCTGGCGGCGGCCTGGCGCAGGCAGGTGGTGTGAAGGCCGGAGAGTGGGACGACAACGCGAACTATCGCGAGTTCCAGCGCTGGATCGCCTCGCAGAGCGGTCTCGGTTTCGACTCAGTGAACGTTGCCAAGCGGCGCTTCATCGTGGTCACGGACAGCCAGGGCAAGGCAGTTCCCGGTTGCAAGGTGAGCGTGACGGATAGCGACCAACGAAGCGTTCAGCTGAAGACGCAGACGAGCGGACGCAGCTTGTTGTTCCCAGCCGCTGAAGGACTCAAGGGCGCCTCCCTCATCGCCACGACCAACTGTCAGGGCAGCCGGGCGGCTCAGCGCTTCAACTTGGACCAAGCCGACGGGGTCGTCACGCTGAAGCTCGACAGAGCTCGCAAGCTCGCCGGCACCCGCACCGTAGACATCGCGTTCGTGCTCGACAGCACGGGTTCGATGTCCGAAGAGATCGCCAGCGTCAAAGAGACTATCCGCGCGGTAGCGAAGCAACTGGATACGGGGAACGTCAACGTGCGCATCGCGATGGTCGACTTCAAGGACCGGTCCGATGAGTACGTGACCAAGGTTCGCCGCTTCACGACGGACCTCGGCTCCTTTGCTCGCAGCGTCGAGAGCGTACAGGCTAGCGGCGGTGGCGACACGCCGGAGTCAGTGAACGAAGGCCTCAACGTTGCATTGACCAAGCTCGACTGGAGCGATCAAAGCGTCGGCCGCTTCGCCTTCCTGATCGGCGATGCACCGCCTCACCTCGACTACCAGGACACGAGCTACTCCCAGAGCATGAAGCGGGCAAACCACGACGGCATCCAGATCTTCACGATCGCGGCGAGCGGCATGGACGGACTTGGCCAAGTGGTGTGGCGACAGATCGCTCAGTACACCGGCGGCACGAACATGTTCGTGCTCCGAGGCGGTGCGGGTCCGCAGTCGACCGGAGCCGGCGACGCAAAGAGCAGCTGCGGCGGTACGCACACCAACTACGCGAGCGGCAACCTGGACACGCTGATCGTACAGAAGGTGCAGCGCGAGCTGCGCGCCCTCGACTCGAACCCCCTACGCATTGCCGGATTGGGCCAAGACGAGCGCGCCAAGCCCTGCTCCGAGCGCCTAGTCATGGCCAACTAATTCCCCACGGCAACCACATCAACCCTTTGCTCGGGGTGGGCGCAGTGTGCGGCACCTGCCCCCGTTACTTTTCGGGTTGCCGCCGATCGGGGTGGGGGCCCCGCTCGCGGGGGAGGGGGATGCGGTCATCCCCCTCGAAAAATGGCGAAGCGAGCAAACTGGCGGCCTCACCCTTGGGGCGCGAGCGTGCCGTTGCCGCAAGGGGGCGAGCGAGCGCCTACCCGTCGTCGCGGCCTTCGACGATCGCACCGTCGACGGTCATGGCGATCACGATGCCGAGGTCGGCGTAGACGCTGACGAAGGGCACTCGCCAGTCCTCGCGCCAAACCGGGCGCCACTCAGAGCCTGGCGCCCCCGCTTGGAGCCAGAGCTGGCCGGGGCTCGTTGCCCAAGCGCGGCCGCCGACGTCTAGTGCCACGGCGGATAGATCCGGCTCGCCTGGCACCACGCTGACCCACGGCTCCTCATCGGTGGTACGCGCGGTGCGCCCACTGGCGCCAACTACCACGCCGTTACCAGTCTCGATCACGCCGGCGCAGCCCAGGAAGGCGCGCACCCGCGGGAGGGACAGCTTGTCCACGCTCCACATCGTCGGTCGGTACCGCACGGCAAAGCCGTGACCATCCTTTGCGCGGCCGACGACGAGCCACTCCTCTGGGCCAATGCGAGCCAGCGCGTTCACGCTCTCCGCTTTCGTCAGCTGGGCTGGCTTCAACCAGTGGCCCCCCGCGATGGCGTACAATAGCGGCGGTTCGCCGCTCCTCTCCCCCACCAAAACGGCCAGATCGGTCATCTCACCACTGGCCTGGGTGAAGCTGACCTTGGGGTCAGGGCCTTTCAGCACCGTCCCCACACCGCTGGTCGAATACTCGCAGATGGTGGCTTGGTCGCCACCCACCAACCAACGTCCCGCACCGACGCGTCGCACGAAGCGGACGCCGTCCCTCACCGGCAGATCTTGGGCCGGGGAGTTCTCCCAGTTGGTGCCGTTCCAGAACGCCAGGCCATAGTTGCTTGCCGCAAGGCAACGACCGTCGCCGTCCCAGGCAACGGAACGCACCACATGGTCCGAGCCCGGCTGGTTACGCACGATGAAGTTGTAACCGGCGAAGAGGGTGCTCGAGACGCCATCCGCGATGCTCTTCAGGCGCCGCGCCGTCGTGCGCTGGCTGACCGAGGAGTCCCCCCGCAGCGCTGGAGCGAGCATCGCAGCGAATGCTGCGCCCGTTGGCGGACGCACCTTTGGGTCGTGACTCGTGGCGCGCGCAAGCAGCTCATCGATGGCGAGACAAGCGTTGGGACGCTCCGCAAGCTCGGGGGCCAGGTTGCGGCTCTCGGTGATGCTACGTCGCTCTTCCGCGCGGGCAGCCAGCACGGCGTCGATGGGGCTCGACGATGGGAAGTAATCGTCACCCGTGAGCATGCGGTACGTCACCGCGGCCAAGCTGAAGACGTCGCTCTGGTTGCCCACCAGGTCGTTGTTCATCTCCACTTGCTCGGGCGCGGCGTACCCGGGCGTGCCCACCGGGACACCACCGAATGTGAAGCCACCGGTCCCTGCGGGACGCGCGATGCCGAAGTCGGCGATCTTGAAAATCTCTTCGCGCCCGAAGCCGCAACACAACACGTTTGCAGGGGTGAGGTCGCGATGCACGACACCGACTTCGTGGATCGCATCCAGGCCGATCGCCAAGCACTCCACCGCGTGCTTCGCGCGGATCGGGTCGAAGGCATAACCGGTACGCTGGACGGACCAATGCACGCGTTCGTGCAACGTCGTGCCCTCCGACCCTCCATGAACGTATTCGAGCGCGAGCCACGGCAACTCGAGGGGTGCGTTCTTGAAGCTCACCCAAGAGCTGCCAGTTTCGATCAGCCGCACGACGAAGGGCGTCGGTGGCACCTTCTCGTTGAGGCGACCGAGCGCCACCGTTTCCTTGAGGACAATCAGGTTGCCCGTTCGCGCGGACTGCCGCATCACGAACGGGCGCATCACCTTGAGCACCACGGGAGCGCTGCCGCTAGGGCTACGACGCACCGCAAGGAACGCGATGGACATGCCTCCCGCGCCAATGCGCTTGGTGATGCGATAGCTCGTGCCCTCGAAGGCCGAGCTCTTCAAGGTCTCACCTTCGAGGCACGTCAGGATGTCATCGTCCGGCGGGACGACGCGCTGGGAGGCAGGTTCGGACACGTGCACCGCGAGGGTACACGCTGGAGCACCAGGTCGACCAACCAGAAGTCACTCTGTGACTATTCGGCTTTTCCGTCGTCCTTCTCGCAGCGGATCCCGCCGTCCTTGCTGCGACACAGCTTGCCCTTGTCACAACTCTCGTCGACTTTGAATTTGCCGTCTTTGCACACCAAGATGCTCAGCCGATCGGCGCTGCACGCATTCTTGCCGCTCATGGCAGCGGGGCACGGATCGTCCGCTGCAGCGACGGACAAATCGCAGTCGAGCTTTCCACCCGTGGATTGACAGCCACTCGACCCGCGACAGTTGAGGCTCGTGACCATCTTGCCGTCCTTGCACTCCAGCAGCTGAGTGCCGACGACGTTGCACGCGTTCAGTCCTGGGTCGCGGCAAGTATCCCCTGCTTGCATCACCGACTTGTCGCACTGAGCGCGATCCCCGGAGAGCGTGCAGCCTGCCGGGCCGCGGCAGGGCTCGAGAACGTACGCTCCCTTCAGACACACGAGCTGCCCCCGCTTGTCTCCAGCGCAGGTCGCAGCACCTTCGTCATCCTTGCTACACACATCCTCGGGTTGGTTGCCGCTGATGTCGCAGCGCACGCCGCCCTCGACCCAGCAGCCCTTCTCGCCGCGACACGGCGCAGCGATCATCTTGCCCTCGGAGCAGATGAGCTGAGTCGACGGATCGAGGCAGCGCGACTCACCCTTGTCGCACGAGCTTCCGACATCCGGTTTGCAGGCAACACTCAAACACGACAGGCCCAGGATCCAAACCGCGCGAAACATCAGAAGCTAGTCATACCCGAACTCGCGTGTGAGGGGATCGACAGTCCGCGATTGACGGTGCAAGGGCTCGACGTTACCTGATGCGGGCGCCAGGTGGGGGATCACAAGGTGAGCGCAAATGAAGCGGTTCACCGACGTCCGCGCAGCAAAGCGCCGCGGCGTGGCCCAGCCGATCGGCTCGGGCTCGGCGGAGGGCGCCCCACCACGCAACAGGAGAGAGCAATGGGACTACACATCGGAAGCATCGCACCCGACTTCGAGCAGGACTCCAGCGAAGGCAAGATCAAGTTTCACGACTTCATCGGTAATCAGTGGGTGATTCTGTTTTCACACCCGAAGGACTTCACCCCGGTGTGTACGACAGAGCTCGGTCGCGCGGCGAACCTCAAGGCAGAGTTCGACAAGCGCAACGTGAAGATGCTCGCGGTGAGCGTGGACACGGTGGAGGACCACAAGGGCTGGATCGGTGACATCGAAGAGACGCAGAACGCGAAGATGAACTTCCCTATCCTCGCGGATGCGGACAAGAAGGTCGCGAACCTCTACGACATGATCCACGCGGAATGGAACGACACGCTCACGGTGCGCTCCGTCTTCATCATCGACAACAACAAGAAGATCCGCGCGATGATCACCTACCCCGCCAGCACGGGACGTAACTTCAACGAGATCCTGCGCGTGATCGACTCGCTGCAGCTCACGGACACGCACAAGCTCGCCACCCCCGCGGATTGGACCGAGGGCGGGGACTGCGTGGTCTCCGGTGCACTCACCACCGAAGAGGCGAAGGAAAAGTTCGGGGAGGTGCGCGAGCTGCGCCCCTACCTGCGCATGGTCAAGCAGCCGGCACGCTGAGACCTTCCACACCCACGAAGAGCGGCTCCGCGAGGCTTCGTCTATCTCTGGCGCAGCCCCGGAGCCGTTCCTCATTTGACCCCGCTTCTCTGCCGTGCGGCAACGCTGACAGGAACCACAAAGCAGCGACGCCGCGCTCCCGAAGGAACACGGCGCCACACGTCCATCGACGCTGAGGCTCAGCTGCGGCGACGGCGGCGTGCCACCACCAGCGCGCCCATCGCGCCGAGGGCGAGCAGGCCGAGGCCCGTGTTACCAGTCGTGGTGCCGGGCTGCATCGCACAGCTGGCGCTGGCTTCCGCGGAGCCCTCGGCGGTGCAGGAGCCGCCGCTGCAGCTCGCGCTGCCGCGAGCACCGTACTCGATGTTTAGCTCCGCCTTGAGAGCAGCAAGGCACTCTTCGAAGTTGCCGTTGTTGTCGACGAACTGTCCATCGCACACGAGCGCACCGCTCGGCTGCTCGCACTGGGCCACGCAGCCACCCTGGGCTTTGACCTCGCACTCCGCGTACGCCTTGCCCTGGCAGTCGATCTGGCAGGTGGCGTTGGCCTTGACCTCACACGAGCCTTCGCAGCTCGACTTGCACTGAGCGCTGCAGTCGACGCTGGCGTTGGGATCCACGTCGCACTTGCCTTCGCAAGTGGCGCTCGCGGTTGCCTTGCAGCTCGCCTTGCACTCGTTCTTCTCTTCGTCGGTGCCGGCGTTGCAGTTGGCGCTGCAGTCGGCCTCCGCCGTCGCACTGCAGTTGGCCTGGCAGTCGAACTTGGGCGGGTCGACTTCGCACTTGGACGTACAGTCCGCCTCGCAGCTTCCGGTACAGGACGCCTCTGCGGTGGCGTTGCATTCACCACTGCAGGTCACGTCGAGCTCGGCGGCGCAGGTGGCCTTGAAGTCGAGCGCCTCGCACTGCACGTCGCAACCGCCCTCGGCCGTGGCGGAACACGTGGCGTTCGCTTCGATGTTGATGTCACCGCAGGCGGCGATGCCGGCGTGAGCTTGTTGAGTTGCGAACAACGGGAGAGCCAGCGCGGCGGCGGCGAGGAGAGACGTGAGCTTGGTCATGTTGAGTATTACTCCTGGCAGGAATCACCCCGCGCATGGGGGCGACAGATAGCAATCCAAAGAAAGCGAACCAGAACCCCTTACGGTTGGTGAAAACCCGAGCTTCCCCCCGGCCTGGCCACTCTGGATCGACGAGTGCCCCAACGGGGCATTCAGTCAGCGGTGCAAAACACGAACCACAACAAAGCTAGCCTGACTTTCTCGGATCCGTTCCAGGAAAGCGCCAACACACCTGGGACAGCGCTGTCAGGGGCGAGGAGCGCCCACGAGGTTCGGAACAGTGTGTGAATGTGGGTACGCCGACTTTGCGTGAACCAATGGCCGTTTCGAACCCGTTTTATTTCTCGGTTTCTCCCAAGGGAAACGGCCACGGATCGACGCCGCTGGGTGCCTCGAACGCCGCCAGCCAGCGACGCCGCGCGTCTTCCGGGGGGGAGAGCCAGGTCGCGCTACGCCCTACCCCAAAACGCTCCCGGGCCGCTTGGTCGACATCTCGTGGGTCCCAGGAGAGGACGTATCCCTCCTTCACCAGCCGCGGCAACAAGCCGCGCAGTGCACGCAGAGTGCGGCGCGCCTGCAGGTGGAACAACACGACGCTGCCCGGCTCCACCGCCCGCAGGACGCGGTTGTAGATCTCATCCGCGGGGATCTCCTCCCAGTCCCGGGTGTCGATGTCCCACAAGAAGACGCTGAGTCCCAACTCTGCAGCGACACGATCGCTGCGCTCGTCATGGGCCATCATGGGAGGCCGGAACAGCTTGCAGCGTCCGAACCCTGCGCCCTTCTCAATCTCCTGGCGCAAGCCACGATCCGAGATCCGCCGACTCGCCAGGTTGGGATGAGTGTAGCTGTGATTGCACACGCGGTGCCCTCTCGCTTCCACCTGCTCGATCCACTTCGGATAGCGTTCGAGGTTTTGTGCCACGGGGAAGAACAGCGCCTTCGCATGGTACTGCTCGAGCACGTCCAGGATGTGGCGGGTGCGTGCGCTACCCCGAGGCCCGTCGTCGAAGCTGAGGATCAGATTGCCGCCGTTGCCCTTGACCACTTCCTTCGGCGCAGGCACTTCCGTACGGAACTCACCAAGGAAGCTGGCCAGCTCCCCACCGTTCGCTAGGCGGCCCCCGGTGCTGATGCGGTACACGGTTCCGCTCTTGAGCGGCGCCTTGGGCTCGAGCCGAATGCGCGTCGGCCTCGGCCAACTGACTCGCCAGTCGATCGGTGGCACGCTCTCGACCGATTTCTCGACACTCGTGGGCTCCACTGGCGCGGAGAAGTCGAGCTCGATGGCCGTGTTCAAGTTGACCCGTGAGCCGTGAGGCCGCAGCTCGAGGATCCCTCCTTGCACGACCTTGGGCGGAGCTGTCGCAGGCGCAGAGGGCGCAACCGAAACGACTAGCGCAGCCGTTTGGTTGACCGCAGCGCCGCCCGCATCCGACGTCCGCAGCTTGGCCCCAACATAGACTCCGGCGAAGGTGAGCACGCCAATGCCCACGAGGCGTGCAGCAGCAATCGAGCCACGGGTCAGCCTCGGCGACTCTTGCGGGCTCGTGTGTTGCACGGCGCGATGATAGCTTCGCGGCGGTCGAGGTGCGAACGAAGCGAATCTCCAGGGCCCTGGGCCGCGCGTGGTGGGCCATGGGGTGTCTATGCCTCGCGAGCTGCGATCAAGAAGCGGCGGCCGATGGCGCGCCTAGTGCTCGGAAATCATCAGCGCCCATTGCGAGCGCTCCCTTGGCTCCCGCATCCGCGGCCGCACCAGCACTCAGCGTTTCAGCCACCTCAGCCGGGTCTGGGGGTGAGGGAAAACCACCGCCCACCGCAGAACCTCCCGCAAGCGCCGCAGCGCCGATCCCTCGTGGCAAGGTGCCGACTTCCCTCACCCAAAATCCACCGCACGCTATCAAAGGCGATGCACGCGGCCCCATCGATGTTGCCGAGGACGCCGCGTGGCTGCGCCGCATGTCCTATGCCTCCATCACCAAGGCAACTCAGAACAAGGGAGGGTCCACCGTAACCATTCGTCTCTACTTCGAGGATGGTTACCGCGCGGTACTAAAGGCGGACCAGAAGAAGTCCGCAACGAACTTCAAGAGCGAGATCGTCGCCTACCACCTGGACCGCCTGCTGGGCTGTGCGCGCACCGCGCCCGTCGTGGGACGTCAGCTACCACGCTCAGCGCTACGGCGACTACTCGTCGCCAGCAAGGCCGACAGCCAATTCATCGAACGCTTCGACTCCGAGCTGAATGAGGCCGAACCGGGTATGCTGCGGGGCGCCGTGATCGCCTGGCACACCAAGCGCCTGTACTCGCTCGACGTTCCTCGCGGCTGGCCGAAGTGGAGCCTGGAAAAAATCCCCACGGCAATTGAACCGCAGATCCCAGCTCTGCAAGAACTCAGCGCGTTCGACTACCTGCTCGACAACACCGACCGCTGGTCAGGTGGTAATACCCTGCTGCTCGGTCAAGCTGGGCCGCTCATCTTCCTCGACAATGGCGCTGGGTTCGCGGACTGGCGGATGCAGCGCAAGCTCGCGCTGGACGGCGACCTCGAACACCTGTGTGAGTTCCCGCCCGGGCTGATCAAAAATCTGCGAGCCCTGGGCCCACGCGTCCCCCCAGCGCAGCGCCTCGGCCAACGCCTGGCGCGCTCCCTCGCCAAGGATCCACTCGCACCGGTGCTCAGTACCGAGCACCTATCCGCCTTGGACTGGCGCCTCGAGCGCCTTCTCGCTCACATCGATTCCTGCGGGAAATGAAGCGAGCTGGCAGGCCCTTACAATGCTGACATCTGCTCAGGGCAAACAGTAGCTCATTGGGTCGTAGGCCTCGCCGGGCTTGCACTTCTGAGTCGCCCCGGCGCGAGCGATGGGGGTGCCGGACGCCTTTCGATGAGGTCGCACCGGAGGGATCGACTCTGGCTTGGTCTGCTCGGCTTGGGAGAGCTGGCGCTGGGCCTCGTCGCGCTGGCGCTTGAGGCGCGCGCTCTCGGCTTGCTCCGTCTGTAGCTGTCCCTTCACCTCGTCGAGGTCATCGCGAAGCTGCTTCGAGTCGGCCTTCGCATTCGCGAACTGGCGCTCCAACTGGGCTATCGCCTGGGTGTGTTCCGGCTCGAGCTTCCCGAAGTAGAGACCGAGTGACCCGCTCGTCACGAGGATCGCGAGCCCTGCGCAAAGGCTAGCGGCGATCTTCGCCACACGCTTTTCATTATCCGTACGGATCTCGGCGAGCTTGACCTCGTGAGCGCGCTCCGCCGCCGCGACGGCTAGCTCCGCTCTTAGCTTGGACTCTTGCAGTACCCGCTCGCACTCCGCGCGCTTCAGCGCCTCCAGGCGGGCATCCTCTTCTTGTCGGCGCAGACGCTCGGCCTCGCGACGAGCGGCTTCGGCTTCGGTACGGCGCTTCTCCGCGTCGCGCTGACGCTGCTCTTCGAGGACTCGACGCTGGTGTTGCTCCGCCAGGCGTTGCTCTCGGTCGGCCAGCTCGCGGTCGACGCGCTCTTTCTCCAAGCGCTGCAAGCCCTTGAGCGAGAACAGTAGTGAGTCTTCCCTGAGTAGATCCGCCATGCCTTAAAGCCTCCGTCCCTGATGGACACGGCTCTGCCTACAGGCTTGGCTGTTTGTTTTGAGGAGGCCGCAGTTACCAGACTAGCTCAGCACTCGCGTGGAAACTGCGTCCCGGTTGTGGCTGCCCGAGGAGGTCGTACTGCCGGCTTCCGAAGAGGTTTCGCAGCATCCCACGGAGCTGCAAGCGCTCGTCGTAGAGCGCTACGGCGGCCTCCAAGTCCCAGCGCAGTTGCTCGGGAACCACGACGAGCCCAGCAGGGTCCGCAAACTTCGACGAGCGGTAAGACGTCGCGAGCACCAACTCCGACGGAGGAAGACTGCTGCCCCGTGGGGCGTAGAAGCCGAGCCGCGAGCTAGCCATGAGCCGAGCGTGATAGGGCAAGAGGTCGTTGGAGACGCCGCGGTCGTCGCTGGTGTCCCGCGGGTCCTGCAACGTCAAGCTCCCCCGCCAGCGCAGCCAGTCGTCGAAGGTCATCTGGAACGCTGATTCCACGCCAAGCACTCGCGCGGTAGCCACATTGAAAGGCGTCACCACCCCAAACGTCGACCGCCGGTAAGCGATCAAGTCCCTAGACCAACGGGCGAACCCAAAGCTCTCGACCGCCAAGCTGAACGTTCGCTGTTGCACGAGCGCGGCGCGCACACCGAAGTCGATCCCCTCTCCGCGCTCAGCGACAAGTCCAGCGTTCCCCCTGACCAGCGAACTCAAGCCAAACAGCTCTCCCAAGGTAGGGCGCCGGGTGAAATGTCCAACATTGAACAACAGGCTCAAGTGCTCGGTCACCGAGTACGCCACGCCAAGTCGCCCCTCAGGCTCCAAGCCATCACTCCCCGCGGAAACGTCAGAGACTCTAGCATCAGAGCGAGTGGACACGATGGGCAACGCGCCGCTCAGCGCGTAGCTCGCGCGCGCGTCAGGACGCAACACGACCTCGAGCGCCGGGCGTGCGCTGAAGCGCTCCGAGCCGCTCTGTTGAGCTCCGCGCACGCGCAGCGAGTCACGCGCCACGTCAGCCTGGCCCGACAACTCCAGCGGGCCCGCCCCCCAGGTGAGCCGCAGGCGCTGCCCCGCTCGACTGCCGATGTTCTGCGCTCCTCCTGGTCCGATGCCAAGCTCCGAGAGTGGATCGGAGACGGACTCCCGAGTGTCGAGCAGCTGCGTCCCGAGTTCCAACTCGCAGCGCCTGCCCACCGCTTTTTTTCCGCAAGGTAACTTAACCGAGACACCAGCGAGAAGTCGCTGTTGTCTTGAGCGCACAGCCTGCGCTGGAACAGACGCAAGGCCTGTCACTCCTTGTTCCCTCGAGAAGGCGTTTGCCAGAGTCAGCACCCGCGCGCCTCGCGAGGAACGCATCAGGCCAATGGCCCACGCATCCCACTCGGAGAAGTCAGCGTTCGAACGAGTCCGCGTGATGTCGTCGCGCTCGTCAAAGGCGGTGCCCCGGTCGTCGACGTAGCTGTAGTCGTTGTCAGCACGCGCGAGGCGCAAGCCTACTAGCGCTCCGGAGCGCCACCCACCAGCGCCGCGAGAGCTGACCTCCCCCCTACCCCACGCGCTCTGTTCTCCAAAGCTTCCGATACCGAGACCGGCCCCAATCGAGTTTCTACGGGGAAATTTTGGTTCAAAGAATACCGCGCCCCCCATACCGTAAGCGTCTGCCCTTGCAGGGGTGCTCCCGCGAAACACCTCGACGCGATCCAACATCCACAGCGGCACGCTGCCGAGATCGGCAGCGCCCGTCACCTCGTCGTTCAGGCGCAGCGGTCCGAGATAGACGGGCACTTGTGCGGCTGTCGACCCCCGAAGAGAGAGCGTGGTGCGATCCGTGGCAGCTCCGCTGCGGGAGACCTCCACGCCGCTCACGCGTTCCAGAGCATCCCCGGCACTCGCGCCTGGCGCCTTCAACTCATCGTCGCGAAGCACCTGGCTCGCCGCGCTGGGATCTTGCGTCGAGTGATCCGACCGCGCCCCCTTCACCACCACGTCGCCCGCCTGTGCAGAGGCAGCAGGCGCCGCAAGGCACACGCAGCAGAGCGCGAGTCCGAAGTACCAGGGTTGAGCAACGTCGAGCATGAGACAGCGTCGGGGGGAGAGCCGTTGCTCTGCCGTCTAGCCCGAGCCGCTACACCCCCGCAAGCCGCCCCCGCTCTACAAGCCGAGCTGCTGCGCGATGATCACCTTCATGATCTCGTTCGTGCCCGCGAAGATCCGCTGGACTCGCGCATCCATGTACGCGCGCGTGACCGGGTACTCGAGCATGTACCCGTAGCCGCCAAACAGCTGCAGGCACTCATCCACCACGCGTCCGAGCATCTCGGTCTGCCATAGCTTGGCCATGGAGCACTCCTTCACCAGGTGCTCGCCCGCCACGTGCTCTGCAATTAGGCGGTCAAGGAAGGCACGCCCCACTTCCACCTCGGTTGCACACTCCGCCAACTTGAACTTGGTGTTCTGGAACTTGCTGAGAGGCTTGCCAAACGCGGTCCGCTCTTTGACATAAGTGAGCGTATCCGCGAGGACTTGCTCCGCACTCGCCTGGGACCCGATGGCCACCACGAGACGCTCTTGCTGAAGCTTGCGCGTCAGCATCAAGAAGCCCATGCCCTCTTCGCCAAGCAAAGCGCTCTTCGGCACGCGGCAGTCCTCGAAATGCAGCTCCGAGGTGTCCTGGCTGGCCATGCCCATCTTCTTGAGCTTTTGGCCCTTCGTGAAACCCTGCGTCCCTGCATCCACGAGGAAAAGCGATAGCGACTGGTGGCGATTGTCAGGGTTCGTATCCGTCTTCGCCGCGACGATGCATACGTCGCAAAGGATGCCGTTGGAGATGAAGGTCTTTGAGCCGTTGATGACGTACGAGTCTCCGTCTCGCAGCGCGGTCGTCTGGATACCGTTCAAATCGGAGCCAGTGCCAGGCTCGGTCATCGCGATGGCGGTGATCACCTCACCGCTGGCGCACCCGGGGAGGTAGCGCTGCTTCTGCTCCGCGGTGCCGAACTCGTGGATGTACGGAGTCACGATGTCACTGTGAAGCCCCATCGCGAAGCCTGACTCGTAGGCATACGCCAGCTGCTCGATCGCGATCGCCGAGTGGATGAAGTCTCCGCCGGCCCCACCGTGCTCCTCTTCGAGCCAGGGGCACAAGAAACCACCAGCGCCCGCGGCGAGCCAGGTCTCGCGGTCGACCATGCCTCGCTCGGCCCAGCTGCTCTGCTTGGGCAGCACCTCGCGCTCCACGAACGTACGGAACGCTTTCTCGAAAATGCGGTGTTCTTCACTGAGCAGACTTCGCTTCACGCCGAGCTCCTTCTCGCGGGCCGTCCCGCGGTGGGCCCAGGATAGCAACTCAGTCGGGCGTTCGCCGGAACACGGTCGGCTGCTGCGGATTCAAGCTGCCAGTGAACTGGAGTCGCAGTCCAGTTCAACCGACCCGTGAGCCAGCTTGCTCTGCCAGACGCCGATACAGCGTCGCCCGGCCAATGCCGAGCAAGCGGGCCGCGTGGCCAACGTTGCCGTCAGCAACCTTGAGAGCGTGGGCAATCGCGCGTCGTTCCAGTTCGCGCAAGGGCACGACGTTGTCGTCCCGGGTCGGCTCGAAGAGCCCGCTGTCTCGCTCGGATTCCTCAAACATTTGCCGCACGGCAATGGGTAGGTCATTCAGCTGAATGCTCGCTCCATCGCTAGCCAGGATCGCACGCTGCACGACCTGACTCAGCTCGTGGACATTCCCCGGCCAGCTGTAGTCGAGCAGCGCCTCGAGCGCACTCGCAGCGATGCGCGGTGACGGCCTGCCTGACTCCACCGACAGTCGCCTGACCCAATAGGAGAGCAACTCGGGGATGTCGTCGCGCCGCTCTCGTAGCGGTGGCACTGAGACAGTCGACCCCTCGAACAGGCTGGCAAGCGCCTCGCTCAACTGACCAGTGCGCGCCAGCACCGGAACCTCCACGCTGCTGCTGCAGATCAGCCGCGGTGCCGAACGCGCGGCGAACGACGCTGGACGGGTGGTCACGTCGGCGACAGCCCAACCACCACTGGGTCGCCTTGAGCTCCTCGGAGCTCCATCCAACCGCAAGGCATCGACTAGCTCTTGCTGAGCTTCGGCGGCTAGCCAGCCAACGTCATGAATGTACAGCACGCCCCCGGCGGCGCGTGCAAACAGGCTCTCCGCGCCCCCGCCGTGGTCACCAAACAGCTCTTCGAAATGGCGCGCCGGCGGCAACTCCGCGCAGTTGAACGAAACGAAGGTCTCACCTGAGCGCAAGCCACGGACGTGGAGGAAACGCGCGACCGCGGCGCGTCCGCTGCCGGCTTCACCCACCACGATGAGTGGATTTTCCCCATGGATTTCGGCATCAATATCGCCCAGTAAGCCCTTGATGGCCGGACTGCGCCCCCAGAGCGAGGGAGGCAAGTCGGCTGCACCACACACCGCCTTGACCCGAGACTTCAAGCGCCACACCTCAGCGGCCCGCTTGACCCGCAGCAGCACCTGCTCGCGTACCAGCGGCTTGCTCAACACGTCGTAGGCTCCACAACCCAGCGCCCGTGCCACCGCGTCAGGTGCCTGGAGGGAGCTGATCAGCAGCGCAGGACGGTCGGGGTCGCGGGCCTTGAGCGTGCCAATCAGCGCGTCACCGGGCGTGTCCGACAGGGTCAGGCTGACACAGGAGATCTCTGGCAAGATCGGACGCGATAGCAGCTCAGCCGCTGACGCGAGCTCGAGCACGTCGTAGCCCGCCGCCTCGAGCCACAACCTAAGTAGCTCGCGCGAAAGCGGGTCCTCGTCCACTATCGCTACGGAAGGGTTCAGCATACCTCCGAGATCGGTTGCGTACGTCCACCCTTGAGGACTTTCCTGCCTTGGCAGTCCCTTAGAGCACGACGCTCGGCTCGAAACGCGGACCGTGCAGCGAATGGAGCCGGCTGAGCCGCCGCTGCACCTTCGTTTCGCCGAGGGTCTCCGCCCAGCTAAGCGGCCCTCCGCGATAGGCCGGGAACCCCATGCCCCAAACCGCAGCCAGGTCGGCAAGCTCCGGGCGCGCCACCACGCCTTCCTGGAGCGCGCAGCGCGCTTCTTCCACCAAACGCAGCACCAGACGCTCGACTGGCACCGGGCTAGCCGGATGCACCCAGCGTCGTGCTCGCGGCTGAGCCTCGAACAGCGCCTCCAAGCGAGCGGGTGCGGGGAAGCGACGGGAGGAGCGATGGAACGCGACGGCTACCAAGTCAGAGAAGGTGCGTTGACCAAGGCGTTCAAGGAGCTCCGTGGGGCCCAGCTCAAAGCCCCAGTTCTTCACCGCCTGATCCACCTCTGTGAGGGCGAAGCCCTCGCGCCCGAGCTCAAGGGACTCCACGATGAACGCAGTAGCCAGGCGCAGGCACAGCCCGGGCGCGACGTCAGCGACTGTTACCACACGGTAACCCAGCATGCTCAAGAAGCGCTCGATGGTCCGCGTCGCCGCTGGGTCTCCATGCACGAGCTCTGCGTAGGGGCGCTCGGTCAGCAGCCCGAGATGCAGACCGACCAACGCCACCTTCGCCACCTGCCCTGACGTGAGTCTCGCGAGCTCATGAGTGCTGCTCGTCGTAACCAACGTAGGCTCGTGGACCACCGATCGCGTAAGCTGGGCCGCCACTTGGTCGAGCAGGCGACGCTTGACCACCGACTCCTCCGCGATTGCCTCCACGACCACGTCGAAGCTGCCAAGACGCGAGAGCTCGGCGGTGTGCGTCATATGGCCCATGGTTCGCTCGAGGCGCACGCCATCGAGCCCAGAGCGACGCAGGCCGTCTCTTACACGCCGCACGCCGCGCAGCAGCGCCTTCTCATCCCGCTCGAGCAGCCTGAGCACACCTCCCGCGAGCAAGGTACGTTGTGCGAGCTCTGCACCAACTCGACCGCCGCCAATCAACGCGACACGTGGTGGGGGCCCGCCAACCGGTGCCCTGTCTTCAAGGAGCCTTGCTAGGCGCCGCAGCGCCGCGCTCTGCTCTCCACACGCCAACTTGGAGAAAACCTTCGCTGCTTCGCCGCGCTGACGACCGGCGTCTTTCCACATAGCAGTGCGCAGCTGACGCTTGAGCGCGCTCGCCACGTCGCTGCGGGCGTCGAGCTCCGCGCCGGGCATGCGGTATGGCAAGCGCACCCGCGCCCAATCCCGAAGGGCCGCGAGACGACCGGAGGTGGGACGCGCAACCCATTGCCTCGCGGCAATACTGCAAGCGTCCTCCTCCAGGCACTCATCCACCAAGCCAACTTCGCACGCACTTTCGCTCGCGATACGCTCGCCGCGTAGCAGGTGGATGAGCGCGCCTTTGGCACCTAGGCGGGCCACCAGACGCGGAAGGCCTCCCAAGGCGGGCACAACGCCCAAGGCGGCGCCGTCGAGCCCCAAGCGCAACCCTGTCCCAGCGATCATGTGCCCACAACTGAGCGCCAACTCGAGATTGGGGCCGCCGAGGTCGCGCTCGACCACCGCGACACACCTCAGGGTCGTCTGCTCGATGCGGTCCACCAGCAAGCTCGCTTCGTCGAGCGCGGCCTCGGCTTGGCCTGGCGTCTCGAACGCCTCCAAACGATCAGCGTCGAGCAGCCGAGAAGGCTCGGCGGCACAGAACCGAAGTACCAACCCTCGCACGCCAGCTTGTTCAGCCAAGCCCACTCGGGAGGCCAGCTCACCCGCATGCGCTCCCTCAAGCACTTCGAACCCCGGGCCGAGCACCACCTCCATGGTGTCAACGTCTAGGCGCACAGCAGGGCCAACCGGCCCGGGGGAGGCGTTTACTTCCTCGCGGTAATGCTCTACCTGTTCATCCACGGGGTACCTCCAGAGCGAGCGCGGTGGACACCTCACCTACCGAGAGGCACAAACCAACACCGCCACCGCGTCGCCCAAGCTCATGCAAGAGTTGCACTACTTGGCGTGGAAAGGTCGCGCAGCCTGCGTCCCCAAACGCCACGCTGTCTCCCGTCACATTCAAACGGTCGGCCATCTCCAGCCACTCCGCGCCCGACGAGAGCAGCCCTCGTCTGAGCGCCTCAGCCGACCGCGTGCTCTCACTCAATTCGACCAAACAAGGCTCACTGCCGGCCAGGACATCGAGGGCGAAATTAGAGAGCGCAGTGTCTCCCACTGGAACCCGCTCACTCGCCATCGCGCGGATCCAGCCTAGCGGGCGGAGCGCCAGCGACTGTACTTGGTCCGCTGTCGCCAGCACCAGGCCTGCGACACCGTAGCTCCTCAGCGTTTCCGCATGAAAGTGCCTGCGGAGTTCGTCCTCCGCGATGACCTCACCGGCGCCGGCGATGAGCACCGACATCACCTGATCTTCGAAGCGCCCCTCACCCCAAGCGCGAGCTGCGAGGCCGTAGCTCTTCAACGCTTCCCGAAACTCAAAGCCAGCACCGCTTTCCCCGCGCGCGCGCCTGAGACCATCGCGCATTCCTCGCAGCGAGTTCCACAGCCGCCACCAGAGCCGCTCTGGTGCACCACGGCGGTGCAGCCTTGCGCCGAGAAGCGCGCCCACACCAACACCACCACCCTGCATCGCCTCGACCAGGGAATCCAGTGCCTGCAAGTCATCCGGTGCACCCGGAAGATATTGCCGCACGGCAATGTCGGCTGAACATACCGAGCGGCGCAGCACCTCGCGAGCGTCTACTTCCAGCGCATCCTCAGCCGCCAAGCTCAGCACCAAAAGCTCGAGCTGCCCCTCGGCTAGCAGCGAGCGTTCGAGCAGTTCGCTCAGCACCCCTCCGAGCAGTGACTCCGCTGCGACGCGGTCCAAAGGTCCGCCCGCGCGCACGAACGGCGTCCGCAGGCCAGCGACCACTGCCAGCGGCTCAGCGAGGGGTTGCTTCGCCATGAACGACTACAGGTAGGCATCCTAACGCGGCGTGTCAACCAGCAGCCCGCCGCTCAGCTGCGGCAAAGTTGTTGGGGCGTGGGCATTCCTTGCAGGCTATAAGCCCGGACGTGACTGTCGGGCCCCCGCGCACGCTGACCGGAACCCTGATCGTGCTCTGGGGCGTTCTCGGTGTGGTCGCGTTCCTCAGTCAGGCGATCTACCGCATCGCTCCTCTGGCGTGGGAACCGCTCAAGGAAGGCAGCCTCACCGAAATCCAAGCGCTGCTCTATGTGGGCTGGCTGCTCTTTAGCGGATACGCCGAGGGTTACCGGGGATTTCAGAAGCGTTTCAGCCCGAAGGTGGTGGGGCGTGCACTGCACCTCGCGGCGAATCCGCGCCCGCTGCACGTGCTCTTCGCGCCCGCGTTCTGCATGGCCTACTTTCACGCGACAAAGCGCGGCCTCATCACGGCGTGGGGGGTAAGCAGCATGATCGCGCTGATCGTGATCGCGGTGCGACACGTTCCACAGCCCTGGCGCGGGATCATCGACGGGGGCGTGGTGCTCGGCCTGATGTGGGGCGTCGTTTCGCTGCTGGTCCACGCGTGGCGCGGGATGCGCGGTGGCATCCTCGACGTCGCGATTGAAGTGCCGTTGCATCGCTCCCAGGCCGAGCAAGCCTGACGCTAGCTCCGTCGCTCTCTCACTCCCAAACGAGCCGTCTGAGGAGTATGCGGCGCGAGCTAGTGGACTGAGATGCGCTGGATGTCCATTTCCTCTTGGAAATCTGCCAGCTCGGCGTTGTCGGGGCGAGTAACTCGCAAGCGAGTCTCGCTGGTCGGTGCCTGTGCCGGACCGAAGCTCACGGACACGTCGCACGCGGAGCCGAGCACCTCACACAGGCCGCCGGCCAGCGCAAACAGATCGCGCTGAGCTGCGGGAGAACACGCTGGCGGCGCTGCCAAGACGAAACGCGCGGCCTCGCCCACGCACACCTGAGCGAGTCGCCTGGCAAGCTCCACTCTCGCCTTGGTCGATGGATCTGCGACGTCAGCGGTGGAGAGCACCACATGAGCCAACCTCGCCCGCTGCTTTCTGAGCTCCGCGGGTAGCGCCTTCAGGCGGTGGCTCACGCGCTCCACGAAATGGCTCTCTGCTTCGCCCTGGCTCTGGGCGATCGCCATCACCGCCGGCGGAGGACCCTCAGGTTCTTCTGCTGAGAACTGACACGCGGGGTGCCACTCAGGCCAAATTGCGCCCTCTTCCAAAACGACGAGGGTGAGTTCCGCCTGAGTTTCCATGGTTCGTGAACCCACCCTAACCGCAACCTATTCCGCGGTACCAGTGACGCTTTCGCTTTGCCAAAGCGCCAACCCGCCCCGCACGAACAACACTTGATTTGGGCTGGATTGCGTTTCGCGTCTTGCTCGACCAACCAGCCGACCTCGGCTCGCATTTCGCGACGGTCAAGGGCGAAGGGCGGAGGGGTTGGCGCATCTCGCAGGAGGTTCAACCAATCTCCCGTCGAACACTCGTCCACGCCACGTAGGTCGCGTGCGGGTTTGGGGGAGAGGTACGCTGCTTTGCATCACCTCTGCCCCACCGCTGGTTGCTAGATGTTGAGCGGTCGCTTGTCGACGGACAGCGCAGCCTCTTTCACTGCTTCCGCCAACGTCGGGTGCGCGTGACACGTGCGCGCGACGTCTTCGCTGCTCGCACCGAACTCAATGGCCGCAGCACACTCCGCGATCAAGTCGCCCGCGTGCGCGCCAATGATGTGCACGCCGAGGACGCGATCCGTTTCCGCGTGGGCCAGCATCTTCACCCGACCCTCGGTATGACCGATCGCGCGAGCACGGCTGTTGGCCATGAAGGGAAACACACCCTTCTTGTAGGGGATGTTTGCTTCCTTCAGTTCTTCTTCCGTCTTGCCGACGGAGGCAATCTCCGGGGAAGTGTAGACCACACCCGGGATCGCGTCGTAGTTCACGTGACCGTAGCCGGTGACGATGTGTTCCACGCAAGCCACGCCTTCTTCTTCGGCTTTGTGAGCTAGCATTGCCCCGCGGATCACATCGCCGATAGCGTAGACGCCAGCCACCCCGGTGTCGAAATGATCGCCAACCGGGATACGGCCACGCTGATCCGTCGAGAGCCCGATCGCTTCCAGCGCCAGCCCATCCGTGTTCGGAATGCGCCCGACGGCGAGCAACACGCGGTCGCATTGAAGCGGCTCCTGGCCGTCTACCTCGACGATGGCTCCATCTCCCGTGGCACGCGCACCGGTGACACGGGACCCCAAACGGAACTCCATGCCTTGTTTCTCGAAGGTGCGCTTGGCCTCCTTCGCGATCTCGGTGTCCATACCGGGCAAGATGCGGTCGAGGTACTCGAGCACGGTGACCTTTGCGCCAAGGCGCAACCAAACCGAACCGAGTTCGAGGCCAATCACGCCAGCGCCGATCACCACCAGGTGCTTCGGCACGCTCGGGTAGCTCAGCGCCTCGGTGCTGCCACCAATCTTGTCACCGTCCCACTCGACGCCGCGCAGCGGCGCGACCTTGCTGCCGGTGGCGATGATCACCTTCGCGGCCGAGAGCTCCGTGTCTGCTCCGTTATTCCGCACGGCAACCCGGGTGACGCCGTTCTGCGTACCGAGGAAGCGCCCGTGGCCTTCGTAGCGGGTGATCTTGTGCTTCTTGAACAGCCCCGCAATGCCGCTCGTCAGCCCCTTCACCACGGCGTCCTTGCGGCTCAACATCGTCGGCAGATCCAGCTGCACCTGAGGTAGGCGAATGCCGAGACTGCCGAACGTGTTCTGCGCTTGGTTGAACAGCTCGCTGGCCTCCAGCAATGCCTTGCTGGGAATACAGCCGACGCGCAGACACGTCCCGCCGAGCAGCGGTTCGTACTCGATGCAAGCGACGTTGAGGCCGAGCTGAGCTGCGCGGATCGCCGCGATATAGCCGCCCGGGCCAGCACCAATGACGATCAAGTCGTGGTTCGTGGCCATGACCTCACACCTCGATCAACATGCGCGAGGGTTCCTCGACGCATTCCTTGATGCGCTTCAAGAAGGTGACCGCTTCGCGGCCGTCGATGATGCGATGATCGTAGGTCAGCGCGATGTACATCATGGGGCGAATCACCACCTGCCCGTCGCGCGCCACGGGTCGCTCCTGAATGCCGTGGAGCCCCAGGATACCGCTCTGGGGCGGGTTGATGATGGGCGTCGACATGAGGGACCCGTAGACGCCACCGTTCGAGATGGTGAACGTGCCGCCTTGTAGCTCATCCAGCTTCAGCTGGTTCTTCTTCGCGCGTGCGCCGAAGTCGGAGATCGTTTGCTCCACTTCGGCGAAGCTCAGGCGCTCGGCGTTGCGGATCACCGGAACCACGAGGCCCTTACCGCCGCCCACGGCGACACCGACGTCCATGTAGTTGTGATAGACGATGTCGGTGCCGCTGATCTGCGCGTTTACCTGCGGAACCAGTTTGAGCGCGTCACACGCGGCCTTCACGAAGAAGGACATGAAGCCGAGCTTGATGCCGTACTTCTCGGTGAACATCGGCTGGTACTGCTTGCGCATCGCCATCACCTCGCTCATGTCCACCTCGTTGAAAGTGGTGAGCAGCGCGGCGGTCTGCTGAGACTCGACCAGACGCTCCGCGATGCGCTTGCGCATCGGGCTCATCGCTACGACTTCCTCTTCGCGGTCGCCTGCGCTAACGCGAGGGGCCGGTCGTGCCGCGGGAGCAGGCGCTGCCTGCGGTGCGGGCGCTGCCTGAGGTGCGGGCGCCGCAGCGCGCTGCACGTCTTCCTTCAGCACCCGGCCACCCGGGCCGCTGCCAGCAACCTGAGAGGCATCCACCCCGCGGGAAGCTGCCTCACGCTGGGCGGCGGGCATGACGAACCCACCCACGTTTCCTTGGGGAGATGCTGGCGCGGGTGCTGCGGCGGGCGCGGGTGCTGCGGCGGGCGCGGGTGCTGCGGCGGGCGCGGGTGCTGCGGCAGCAGGCGCTTCCGTTGCGGTCGCGCCTTCCTCGACGTAGCCGACCACGTCGCCCACGCTGGCGTTCGTGCCCTCAGTAAGCTTGATCTCCGTGATGACGCCGTCGACGGGTGACGGCAACTCGACGGTCACCTTGTCCGTTTCGATCATGACGACGGGCTCGTCACGCTTGACGGCCTCACCAACCTTCTTCAGCCACTCACCGATTTGAACCTCGGTGATGGACTCCCCCACCTCGGGCACTTTGAGTTCAACGGCCATGGTCAGCCAGCTCCTATTCCTACGGTTTGGATAGATCGGCGCTACACGCTTCGGCCTCGAAGCTGGCGCGGTAAAAAGCAGCGCCGACCCTATCACGGGTGGACGCGTCGGCTTGGCAAATTGCTTGGAGTAGAACCTAGCGCGCGGAACCGCGACCGGGAGCGGCTCACCACCTCTCAGCCGCGCCTGGCTCTCTCAGAGCCAGCGCCCAGTCAGATCCAGCGCCCAGCTCTCAGGCTCCGCCAAACGCTCGCTCCATCAGCTCTTGTTGCTCGAGCTTGTGGCTGGCGTTCGAACCGGTGGCGGGGCTCGCAGACTCCGGACGACAGACACCGGAGAAGGGCAAACGTCCGAAAATCTTCTCACCGAAGCGCGCACGCAGCGTCCGCCAGGCGCCCATGTTCTCCGGCTCGTTCTGGATCCAGATCACGGGCGTGCCGTCAGGATAGGGAGACAAGGCGTTACGCAAATGCTCGTCGGCTAGGGGGTAGTACTGCTCGATTCGCACGATGGCGATGTCCTCACGCCCGAGCTCCTCGCGGCGCTTCATCAGCTCGTAGTAAACCTTGCCACTGCAGAGGAACACGCGCGTCACACGGCGCCCGCCGCCCACGGGAAGGTCGTCGGCGATCACGCGCTGGAAGCGCCCGGTAGCCAGGTCGTCCAGCGGGCTAACGGCGTCCGGATGACGGAGCAGGCTCTTCGGCGTGAACACGACCAACGGCTTGCGCCACTTTCGCACGGCCTGCCGGCGCAGGCAGTGGAAGTACTGAGCCGGCGTGCTCGGCTCGACGATCTGAATGTTCTCTTCGGCGGCCAGCGTGAGGAAGCGCTCGATGCGCGCGCTCGAGTGCTCCGGCCCCATGCCTTCGAATCCGTGAGGCAACAAAAGAACCAGGCCGCTGAGGCGCTTCCACTTGTCCTCGGCGCTGACGATGAACTGGTCGATGATCACCTGAGCGGCGTTCGCGAAGTCGCCGAACTGACCTTCCCAAACCACGAGCCCATCGGGCCAGTCGAGGGAGTAGCCCCACTCGAAGCCCATCACGCCCGCTTCACTCAAGGGGCTGTTGTAGATCTCGACGGGAGCTTGGTCCCCCGAGAGCTTCGCAAGGGGCGTGTACGTGCGGCCGTCCTCCACGTCATACAGCACCGCGTGGCGTTGACTGAACGTTCCGCGTCCGGAGTCCTGCCCCGTGATGCGCACGCGAGTGCCTTCCATGAGCAACGTCGCGAACGCCAAGGCCTCGGCGGTACCCCAGTCGAGCCCACGCTTGCCGGCAGCCATGTCCGCTCGCTGCTCAAGCAAGCGCTCGATCTTCTTGTGGGGGTGGAAGTCGCTCGGCACCTTCGTTTGCCGTTGCAACAGGTCGACCAACAGGTCGCGGTCCACGCCGGTATCGAACTCTTTCACGCCCGCCTCGGCGCCGCCACAGTAGCCCTGCCAAACACCGCCAAGCCAGTCGACGTTCTTCACGAAGTCACGCTTGCGCGCCTCGCTCAGCTCCGTCTCCAGGTTGTCGCGTCGGTCCACGGCGATTTGATCGGCCTCTTCTTGAGTGATGCCGCCGAGCTTGAGCAAGTGGTCGAGGTAGCCGTCGCGCACGCTCTTTCGCTGTGCAATCGCGCGGTAGAGCACCGGCTGGGTGAACGCCGGCTCGTCGCCTTCGTTGTGGCCGTGACGACGATAGCCATACATGTCGATCACGACGTCTCGCTTGAATTTCATGCGGAAATCCATGGCGAGGCGCACGACGTGAGCGACCGCATCCGGGTCTTCACCGTTCACGTGAAAAATCGGGCTCTGCAGCATCTTCGCGACGTCCGTCGCGTACATCGTCGAGCGTGACTGCCAGGGTGGCGTGGTGAAGCCGATCTGGTTGTTGACAACGATGTGGACGGTGCCGCCGACGTGGTAGGCGATGAGCTCGCTCAGGTTGAGCGTCTCAGGCACGATACCCTCACCCGCGAACGCCGCGTCGCCGTGGATCAGCACGGGGATCTTGGTGAGGCGTTCGATGTCTCCCGCGCGATCCTGCTTCGCTCGTACACGGCCTTGCACGACCGGGTTGACGAACTCGAGGTGGCTCGGGTTGAAGCACAGCGACAGGTGCAGCTTGCTCCCCGCGGAAGTGGTGTAGTCGGAGCTGTAGCCCATGTGATACTTCACATCGCCACTGCCTCGATAGAGTTCCGGGTCCACGTCCTCGAACTCGCGGAAGATATCGCGGGGGCTCTTGCCCATGATATTGGCGAGCACGTTGAGGCGCCCGCGATGCGCCATGCCGAGCACGATCTCGTTCACGCCGTGTTCCGCTGCCCGGTCGATCATCAGATCGAGCAAGGGGATCAAGCTCTCCGAGCCTTCCAGGGAGAAGCTCTTCGCGCCGAGGAACTTCTTCTGCACGAACTCCTCGAGCATCACCGCGTCGGTGAGCTTCGATAGAATTCTGCGCTGCTCGTCGTGGGAGAGCGTGATGCGATTGTCCACGCCCTCCATGCGCTCTTGCAGCCAGTTCTTCGTCGCCAGATCATCGATGTGCATGAACTGCACACCCACCGACTGACAGTAGGTCGCTTTCAAGCGATCGATGATCTCGCGCAGCGTCAGCGTCTCGGTGCCGTAGATCGTGCGACTCGAGAACCGACGATCGAGGTCAGCCTCCGACAGGCCATAGAACTCGGGCGCGAGCTCGGGAGGTTCCTCACCCCGCGGCAAGTCGAGGGGGTCGATCTTGGCGATCATGTGTCCGCGCACGCGGTAGGCACGAATCAATTGATCGACGCGGTCCTGCTTGATCGCGAGCTCGCTCACATCACCCACCGGACGCATCGATCCGAGGGGCGCGTGCTTCATCTGAGTGTTCGGGGCCGGCGGAGGCCCCGCGCGGCCCTGGTCGACCGGTGCGGCTGGCGCGGATGACGCGGATGACGCGGATGACGCGGCCTGGCCGTTTCCTCGAGGAGACGGAGGATTGAAGACACTGGCGGGAGCGAAGCTCGGGCCCAGCTGCCCCTTGAAGCCGTTGCCATCGGTACCCGCAAAGTAGGCGCGCCAGTCTTCGGGCACACTGTTCGGATCTTGAAGGTAGTCGGCGTACAGCTCCTCGACGAAAGCGAGGCTCATGGCGTTCGGTGCTGGTTCAGGTCCTGGCATGTCTAAAGCACTCCAAATCGCGCTCAACGCGGCGGCCCCAAAGTTGAGGCTAGAGCAACCAATACACAGGCTACGACTGGAGTCGACAGCCTGAGAAGGCTCGATATCGATTCCTTTGCCCGGCGCAAGTCAGAAAACGCGAACCACGGCGCTCCGAGAGGCAAAGGGCGGCATGCAGTGTGCTCATGCGCACGCCAGTCCGAGCGCCTCAATGTTTCAAGCGTGACTGAGCCCCCGCGCAGCGTTGCAAGATGGAACAGGGGGTGCTAGCGCCGCGTCCCCTTAGCCCTACGCGGATGTTTCCGGGTGGGCGGATGTACGCCTACTTGGGGCTTCGGCGAAATCGCAGCTCGTACACGCAGGCCGGGGCGCCGTCGGTCACGCAGCTTGTGCGGGAGCTTCCGAGCCAAACCAACCCGGGCATGCGGCTCCCCAGCCGGTCGAGCGCACCCTGTGTACACACGCAGACCAGGGGATGATGCCCCGCCCAGCCGCGCAGCCGGCAGACGATCATCCCATCTCGGAGCTCGGCCGTTAGCTCCCCGTCTCGCAAGCGAGACCAGACTTCGCGGGAGTATCCCACCACACGTTCGGGCGTGGAGATGAAGCGCATCAGCCACTGGCCGAGCTGACCCGAAGAGAGATCGACCGTACGAGCGCCAATCTCGAGCGCCACCGCTTGCGGGTCGCGGCCGATTAGCGCGGCGAGCTGTTCCAAGATCTCTCCGCTCGCGTCCTCCTCATACCAGGCTGTCGCGATGTATTGCTGCTCGAACACGCCCCGTGCGCCTTGGGAGAGTCGGGCGGTCAGCTCGCTGAGGCGGCGGGGCCCCAGTGCCTGGAGCACGGCATCGCGGGCAGCGAGAGCCAAGAGGCCCTTCCACCTCCCGTGGCTGTTCGCGGAAACGCTCGGCGGGAAGTCGCTCACCGGATCGCGACGGGAGTTGGCCGGGGGTGGAGACGAGCTCGGGCTGGCACTCAAGGGACGATGAGAGGGCACGCCCAACCCAGGGCTGGTCGCCGTGCGGCGCTCCGAGCCGCGACGGGAGTCGCCTTCCGATTCATCCGCAGGCTTGCTCATAACGTTGGCTGCTACGAAAGGTAGCTGGTCAGTATAGCACCAGCGCCCCCGCCGGATCGCAACGCCTCAGGACTGACGCGCTTGCCATCACCTAGCGTGAGCGCTTGCGTGCGGGAGCGGCGGGTTCGACGCGCAGGTAGCCTTGGCTCAGGAAGTCGTAGAGCTGGGCCGTGAGCACTTCAGCGCTGTCGGCGGTGAGCCCCAGTGTGACGACCTGCGTCAAGAGCTCCTTCAGGGCGCCGATCGTCAGGTACGCGAGCACGCGAGGCTCGCCATCCGCAACGATCCCCAAGCGCTGGCCTTGGCGCAGGCTCTCGGTCAGCAGCTGCACGACCTCGTCGTAGAAACTGTACAGCTTACGGTCAAAACCCGGATCCAGGCCCACCGCGTCAGTGAACAGGATCTTGGTCATCTCGCGTTCATGTAGCGCGAGCCCGATGATCGCGTGGATGTTTCCGCGCGCCTGTTCCGCCACATTCCGCGAGGGGTCGTCGAGCACGATGCTGCTGATGGCCATCGAGATGCGCGCGCTGAAGCGATCGATCAACTCTCCGAACACCGAGCGCTTGTCCTCGAAGTAGAGATAGAACGTCCCGCGAGCGACTCCCGCCTCGGCAACGATGTGCTCGATGGTCGTCTGATGATAGCCGCGCTTGGCGAAGACGATGCGGGCAGCCTCGAGGATCTGTTGCCGCCGCGCCTGGCGGTCCGCAGGCTTCGGTCGCGCCGTGGCGTGAGCCTTGGTCTGCTTGGTGCGCTTTGCCGCCATCGCTAGCGGAAATAGCCTGGATCCGCCTCGGCTGTCGACTACGGGCTCTGGGGAAGCAGTTTGCCCCGCTGACAGGAGTGCGCTTCCAGCATGAGCTCGCTGCCGAGCGGGTACGCAAGCACCAGGCTCACCCCAGTCCACACGGCACGCAGCCCGGGATGCTGCATCGCCTTGGGCAGCAGCACCTCGAGGTTCCGTTGGGGCTCGGAGAAGACCTGGCTGAAGTCGGCAGCATGGAACGTCAGGTGCCCGAGCTCGCAGCCAAGACGCGCGTCGCTCATGTCTCGGGTCGGCTCGGGCACTTGGGTATCACGCACGACGGTAAGCTTACGGACACCGCCGCAGTCGAAACCGAGCAGGATGTCCCGACCAGCATCCACGGCTCCAAGGGGCGCGCAACCGTGTTCCAGCTCCACGGCCCTCGCGTACTGTGGGTTAAAATCCACAGAGAAAAGCGTTGTATCGACCTTGCCGTCTTTCCAAGAGCACAGCGCGTACTGCCACGTCTTGTCGCTCATGCTCACCCCGACGATGGCTGCCGGGCACGGGCTCGGCACCGACAGCGGACCGCGCCTCGGCTTGGGCCCCTCGGGCTCCAGGCTCACGAACCTCACCGCTGAGCAACGCTCGTCCTTACTCGCTACCCCAGCTGGGCAGTCGCCGCTTGCCCCACGGAAAAATACTGTGGGGCGACTTCGGGAGATCAACAGACGCAGATTGCCGCGCACGTTCGCGCTCGCCTCGTTGCTACCCAGGGTGGTGGGGCCCATTACTTCCGTGGCACCCTCACCCAACCAACCCCTGACCTCGTAGCCGTCGTCGCTGCGTTCGGTCCAACCTACTGCGAGCCGCTCGCTAAGCGACAGCGCTTCCAGCTCCCCGAGATCGTGCCCCGGAGGCAGCTCGAACAGCCTGCGCGGTTCATCCAGAGCGTGGGCACCGGCGTCGAATTTTCGACTCCAAATCCCCACGGTAACGGACTTCTGTTGGGCTAGCGTTGCTTGTTTCTTGGGGGGAGGAGCACCCCACACCAGCTCGAAGCCATCGCTCCCCAACGCAAAGTCGAAACCATTGCGGCTCGCCAGGGTGACGCCCGTGAGCGCTTTCGGCTGCGCAGGAGTTGGATCTGCTAATGGTGCTGGCTTGTCCTTCTCACAGGCCGGGGCGAGGACGAGTGCAGCGCACGCTACGAGCCCAAGTGACCAACGCCGAACGTGCACTCACGGACGATGGCACCTTCTGAGGCTCAATGCAGCGCGGTGATTCATCCAGCTCAGGTGTGGTGCTTCCACTGACGCTCGTGTCAGTCGGGTCTCTGACGCCAGTCACCGTCCCGCCCGAAAACTGCCCCTCGGAAGTCGCGGACCAGGCGGTCATGATTCCGTCGCTGACACATGAAAAGTGGCGGAAACATCTTTAAACGTCGGATGTCGTTGAGACTTTTTCGAGCGCGGGGCCGAGTGCGACGGCCGTTGAATTCGCCTTTCGACCTGGTACACGGGAAGACACTGACGTCAGCGTCAGTTCAGGTTAGCGTTCGGGCGCTGGGCTAGCGGAAAGCTCGGCG
This sequence comes from Polyangiaceae bacterium, assembly GCA_020633205.1. Taxonomy (NCBI): domain Bacteria; kingdom Pseudomonadati; phylum Myxococcota; order Polyangiales; family Polyangiaceae; species Polyangiaceae bacterium. The sequence goes on along the minus strand of JACKEB010000015.1, from coordinate 400,681 downwards.
TTGCCCGACCCGGGCTCGCGTGACGCGGAACGATCGAAGGGGAATTCAGGATGCAGGCCAAAGAGCTCGTCATCGGCATGGACGTGGGCTCGACCACCGTGAAGGCGGTGGTCATCGACCCGACCAGCGAAGAGATCTTGTGGAGTGACTATCAGCGTCACCACACCAAGCAACCGGAGAAGGTGCTGGAGCTGCTCGAGGCAATCCTCGCGGCGTTCCCTGACCAGCCGAGCGACGGCTGGCGGATGTTCTGCACTGGTTCGGGCTCCTCACCGATCGCGGCCCCCACCGGCGCCAAGTTCGTGCAAGAGGTGAACGCGGTCACGCTGGCCGTGGAGAAGCTGCACCCCGACGTCAACTCCGTCGTCGAGCTGGGAGGCCAAGACGCGAAGATCATCATCTTCAAGGTCGACAAGAACACCGGCCAGAAGACGGCGATCGCGTCGATGAACGACAAGTGCGCTTCGGGCACTGGCGCCACCATCGACAAGTGCATGATCAAGGTGCACGCCGAACCAGGCTTCGCCAACCAGCTGCGCTTCGATGACGAGAAGCTGCACCACGTGGCCGCGAAATGCGGTGTGTTCGCTGAGACGGACATCGTGAACCTCGTCAAGGCGGGCATCCCGAAGGACGAAGTGCTGAACTCGTTGGCAGACGCCATCGTGATGCAGAACCTCAGCGTGTTGACCCGCGGAAACACGCTGAAGGACCGAGTATTGCTCCTCGGCGGTCCCAACACCTACCTACCCTTCTTGCAGGACTGCTGGCGTCAACGCATCCCAGAGACCTGGCGCGACCGCGGCTATGAGTTCCCCAAGGACGTTCCGATCGAAGAGCTGATCTTCGTCCCGAAGAATGCCGAGCTGTACGCCGCGTTCGGCGCAGCCGCATTTGGCAAGGCAGAGGTCGGAACCGACCAGAGCGACGTGGGTCGCTTCAAGGGCCTCGACGATCTGAGGAACTTCATCACCCACGGGCGCCGCGAGCGCCTTGGTGAGCAGGCCGGCCCGCCGCTGAGCGCCGACCAGAGCGAGACCGAGACCTTCGTGGACACTTACAAGATCCCGAAGTTCGTCGCGGCTAAGTTCGAGGCGGGACAGACGGTGCGTGCGGTGATCGGCCTCGACGGCGGCTCCACTTCGAGCAAGGCCGTGCTCGTGGGTGAAGAGGGAGAGATCCTCGCGAAGGCGTATCAGCTCTCCAAGGGTAACCCCATCCTCGACACCAAAGAGCTGCTCACCAACCTAAGAGACCAGGTGGAAGGCCAAGGCGCGAAGCTCGAGGTGCTCGGTTTTGGTGCCACGGGCTACGCCGCCGATGTCCTCGAGGAAACGGTGCTCGCCGACGTGAACATCGTCGAGACCGTGGCGCATATGATGAGCGCCGTGCACTTCTTCGGCGATGTCGACGTCATCTGCGACATCGGTGGCCAGGACATCAAGGTGCTGTTCATGAAGAACGGCGACATCGAGAACTTCAAGCTCTCGAACTCCTGCAGCGCTGGTAACGGCATGCTGCTGCAAGCCATGGCAGACCAATTCGGCCTGCCGGTGACGGACTACGCGGAGGTCGCCTTCCAGGCAGAGCTCGCACCGAAGTTCAGCTACGGCTGCGCCGTGTTCCTCGACAGCGACCGGGTGAACTTCCAGAAGGAAGGCTACCAAAAGCAAGAGCTGCTCGCCGGGCTCGCCCAGGTGCTGCCGAAGAACGTCTGGCAGTATGTGGTCCAGATCCCTCGCCTTGCTTCCCTGGGGAGAAAGTTCGTGCTCCAGGGCGGCACGCAGTACAACCTCGCGGCGGTCAAGGCGCAGGTCGACTACATCAAGGAGCGCGTGCCCGGCGCCGAGGTGTACGTGCACCCGCACACCGGCGAAGCCGGCGCCATCGGTGCGGCCATGGAAACGCTGCGCCGCTACAAGCGCACGGGCACCTCTCGCTACATCGGTATCCAGGCCACTCTGGACCTCGAATACAAAACCACCACCGACGAGAGCACCGTCTGTCACTTCTGCCCAAACGAGTGCAAGCGCACCTTCATCGACACGCAGCGCCCTGACGGCTCGACCAGCCGCTACATCGCCGGCTTCTCCTGTGAGAAGGGCACCGTCGAGAGCAAAGAGGCGATGCTCGACCTGGTCGCCGAGCGCAAGAAGACGGCCAAGCAGTTCCCGAATCTGGTCGACTACGAGTCCAAGCGCGCGTTCGCGTCCTTCTACAAGGGCGAGGCGATGCCTGAAGCAGGTAGCCCGGTTGAAGACGTAGAGGTCACCCAAGGCCTCTTCCGCATCAAGCGCCGCACGGTGACCCGCCCCTTCCAGCGCTCGAGCGAAGAAGCCGCACGGAAACGCAAGAGCATCCGCATCGGCATGCCGCGCGTGTTGAACATCTACTCCACGGCGCCGTTCTTCCGCGCATACTTCGAGGCCCTCGGCATCCCGAAGACGAACGTGATCTTCAGCGAGCACACCGACGAGGACATGTGGGTCGAAGGCGGCAAGTACGGCAGCATCGACCCCTGCTTCCCCTCCAAGGTGGCGCAGGCGCACATCCACAACCTACTCTTCCACAAGCATGAGCCGGAGCGAAAGCGCCCACTCAACTACATCTTTTTCCCGATCCTCACCCACGTGCCTTCCTTCGTGAAGGACACCATGGACAACACCAGCTGTCCCATCGTGGCGGGCACGCCGGACGTGATGAAGGCGGCCTTCACGAAAGAGCTCGATTTCTTTGCCGTGCGGAACATCGAGTATATGAGCCCGGCGCTCTCCTTCGCCGAGCCGCTCCTGCTCACCCGCCGCATGTTCGAGGCCTGGGGTGAGCGCCTCGGGGTAACGGAAGACGAGAACGACCACGCCTGCCGCGAGGCCTTCAAGGCGCTGAAGACCTTCGAACTCGATCTTCAAGACAAGGGCCGTGCGATCCTCGAGACGGTCGAAGCAGAGGACCGCATCGCGATCCTGGTGCTGAATCGACCGTATCACTCGGACCCCGGCCTCAACCACGGTATCCCCGAGGAATTCCAGGTCCTGGGCTACCCGATCTTGAGCATCCGTAGCATCCCCAGGGATCGGGAGTACCTGTCCCGCTACTTCAAGCAGGAGCTCGAGTCCGGCCTGATCAAGGACCCGCTGGAGCTGAACCACGTGTGGCCGGAGAACTACTCCGCCAATAGCGCACAGAAGGTGTGGGCCGCGAGCTTTGCGGCGCATCACCCGAACGTCTGCGTGCTCGACTTGTCGAGCTTCAAGTGCGGCCACGACGCGCCGACCTACGGCATGGTGGACTCCATCGTGCAAACGTCCCGCACCCCCGCTGCGGCGCTCCACGACCTGGATGCCAACAAGCCGGGCGGCAGCATCAAGATCCGCGTGAAGACGTACGCCCACTCGCTACGCCTGCGACAAGAGTCGCTCGAGGATCTGTCGCGCAAGCGCGACGCTCTCAACCACGCCATCGATCTGAAGCGCCTCGAGCTGCTCGAACTCAAGCAGAAGCAGCTCCTCGGAGTGCGCCAGAGCGACAGCGAGATCGCCTCGCAGATCGCCGAGGTGCGTAGCCGCGTCTTGGCCTACGAGACACGCGTGGAGCAACCGCCGGAGCTGCCCAAGGGCATGGTCCGGCTCGGACGTAAGCAGGAGGACGGCAGCATCGTCCCCACCAAACTACCCAACGAGCGCGGCGCGACGGCCGCCGAGTGAAACGATTGCAAGGAATCAAAGAGGGACACTGACATGACACAGCACATCGACCTCGGAACCAAGCGCAGCCTGCCCGTCGTGGGCGACGACTTCGACATGGATGCGGAGCTCGCGAAGTTCGAAGCAGCGGAGCGCGAACGCCTCGGCCTAGGAGCGGAGAAACAGTGGATCGAGGACATGGCGGACCTCGGCTTCACCAAGAGTGAGAAGGCCAAGATCACGCTGCTTGTCGGCGGCCTGACCATGGCCCACGACTACCTGGTGGAAGGCGGCCTGCAGAGCCTCGGCTACAACGTCATCGCGATGGACGTGCCGGACAACGCGGCACTTCAGGTCGGCAAGGAGTTCGGCAACCGCGCGCAGTGTAACCCCACCTACTTTACCGTGGGGAACCTCGTTAAGTTCCTGATCGAGCTGCGCGACAAGAAGGGCATGGATAGCCAGGAGATCATCGACAAGTTCGTGTTCCTGACTGCCGGTGCGTGCGGCCCCTGTCGCTTCGGCATGTACGTGACCGAGTACCGCAAGGCACTGCGTGACGCTGGCTTCGACGGCTTCCGCGTGATGCTCTTCCAGCAGCAGGGCGGCTTGAGCCAAGCGACGGGCGAAGAGAGCGGGCTCGAGATGAACCCGAAGTTCTTCATCACTCTCGTGCGCAGCCTGCTGGCTGGCGACGTGATCAACGGCATGGCCTACCGCATCCGCCCCTACGAGGTGAACAAGGGCGAGACGGATGAGGTTGTCGAGCGCGCCAAGAAGGAGTGCTACGACGCACTGAAAGCCGGCAAGTCCGTGCTCCTCGCGCTGCGCCGCAGCCGCAAGTGGTTCGAGGCCATCCCGGTCGACCGTCTGCGCCTGAAGCCGAAGGTCGCGATCATCGGTGAGTTCTGGGCGATGACGACCGAAGGCGACGGCAACTACGCCCTCCAGCGCTTCGTGGAGACCGAAGGTGCGGAATGCGACATCCAGTTCCTCACGGCATGGCTGCTCTACAACATCTGGGAAGTCAGCTTCGACACGGAGAACCGCAAGGACCTGCGCGGCGTCGACACAGCGAAGAGCGGCCTGTCGGAGCTCGGTGAGTACGGTGTGTTCACCCGGCGCGTCGCGCTGCTGGTCGCTGACCGTGCCCTCCGCGTCATCTTCCACACCTTCGCCCGCGCTGTTGGCTTCTACGACTACCACCTGCCGGATATGGACGAAGTCGCTGACGTCGCGATGCCGTTCTACAACAACGACCTGCGCGGCGGCGAAGGCCATATGGAGGTCGGCAAGCTGATCCTCAACGTGGTCAAGAACAAGGCCAACATGACCCTCAGCGTGAAGCCCTTCGGTTGCATGCCGAGCTCCAGCGTGAGCGACGGTGTGCAGTCACTGATCGGTGAGCGCTTCCCCGGCACCATCTTCTGCGCGGTGGAGACCAGCGGCGATGGCGCGGTGAACTTCTATTCCCGTGTGCAAATGTACCTGTTCAAGGCCAAGCAAGCCGCGGCGGACGAGTTCGCCAAGGCGCTGAAGGACGCGGGCGTCACTGAAGATGAGCTGCGCGCCTACCTCGCGGAGCACCCGAAGTACGCGAACGCCTTGCACCGCTCCCCCCACAAGGCAGGCAGCACCGCGACCGACGCGGTCCACGAGATCATCGATCGCATGCAGACCACGCGCGCGCAGCGCTTGGTGCGTAGCGCGAGGGGCGCCGCGAGCTGGCTCAGCTCAAGCGCCAAGGGCTGGCTGGAGCACGGACCGACTCGCGCCAAGGCAGCTGCGGATCTCAGTCTGCAGGCCAGCGCGGAGCTGCTCGAGATCGCCAAAGAGCGGGCCCCGGTAGCGGCGGAGTCCTTGATTGGCAAAGTGAAGCTGCGCCTCGGTGGAGCTGCGAACACCGCGGAGCAAGCGCCCATCGCCGCCGAGTGAGGCGTTCGGCTCTACCAAAGGCAACGAAGTGATGAACGGGCGCGAGGACTCTCGCGCCCGTTCGCGTTTGTAGTACGACAGCACGCAGCTTGAGTTCGACCAACCCTCTCAAAGACTCCGATATCCGCCATGTGTACCTGGGCACGCTGGCGCTAGGCCTTGCGTATGGCATCGCGCTGAGCGTGATCGCCGTCTACCTGGACGAGCGCGGCTTTCAGAAGCGGGAGATTGGCAACCTGGCCGCGGCGTTCGCGGCTGGCATCGTCTGCTTGAGCATCCCGGCGGGCGCGCTGATTCGGCGCTTCTCGGCCAAGGCGCTGGTTACCTGCGCCGTGGCGGCCTACGCCGTGGTCACCCTTGCATTTCCCCACGTAAACAATTTTTACGGCATCGCCGGGCTGCGCTTCATCGACGGAGCCGCGTCGGTGAGCATCTGGGTCAGCTGTGAGACGGTGCTGCTGGCGCGAGCGCGCCCGGGGCAGAAGGCGCTCGTCACCAGTCTGTACGCCGTATTCATGGCCCTGGGCTACATCCTCGGTCCTCTGGTGAGCCGCGGCCTGGCCACGGTGTGGCCGCTTTCAGCCGCCTTCAGTGTGGCCGGTGCGCTTGCACTCGCGGTGGCAGTGTACTTCCTCGCCTTCCTGAGTCGCCACGCGGAAACGGGACTAGAGCATGGCGGGGGAGAGGACGCGGCCAATTCAGTGGAAGCTCAGCTCCAGCGTGCGGACCTTGATGCAAAGCAGGAACCGGAGGAGCTCGGTAGCCTGGGTGTGCTCTGGCGCATCAAGACCAGCTGCTTCGCGACCTTCGCATATGGCTACTTTCAAGCCAGCGTGGTGCTCTTCCTGCCGCTCTTCTTGATGACGGACAAGCACGTCAGCAAGGCAGACACCATCTACGTGACCGCGTGCTTCGCCCTCGGCATGGTGCTCTTCACCAATCCGGCGGGTCGCATCGGAGATCGTTTCGGGCACCTGCTCACGATGCGCACGCTGGCGATCATCGGCACCGTGATGATCGCGTCGTTCGCCTGGCTTGATAGCTTTCCGCTGATGTTGGTTGCGGTGTTCGTCGCCGGCGCGACCCTGGCCAGCATCTCGCCGATGAGCCTCGCGCTTCAGGGCTTGGTGGTCCCTACCAAGGACTACAGCCGCGCAACGGCGATCTACAACGCGTTCTATGCCGCTGGCATGTTGGTTGGGCCTCCGGTTTCGAGCGCGCTGTTCGAGCAGTTCGGCGGCGCGCCGATGCTGCATCACCTCGCTGTGCTGTGGGTCGCCTTCATTGCCTTCACGCTGCTGTTTCGCCGGGACGACCCCGCTCACCAGGGGGAACGGACAGCGCTGGTCTCTCTGCAACGCTAGCTTCGAACGCTAGGTCGCGGAATCGCGCGAGATGTTTTTTCCTCACAAACGTGCCGTGTTCGGAGCAAGACGCTAACCGCACGGAACCAGAGAGGGAATCCGAACCCGCCGAAGGATTGACGAGCGGCCTACGGCTTCGAGCTGTCCCAAGCCCACGGCATCCCGTAGGGTGAGGGCATGGGGAAGCGGGCACTGCTGGGCGTTCTTGGCGCGATCTCACTTGCGGTCGCTTGTAGTGAAGACGAATCGACCAACCGAAAAGGCGACGCTGGCACGACAAACGGCGGCGCGGCGGGGAGCAGTGGCTCGACTAGCGGCGGCACCGCCAATGGAGGCGCAACCAACGGGGGCACGACCAGCGGCGGTACCGCCGGGAGCAGCGGCTCGAGCAGCGGTGGCACGGCTGGCGGCGATGCCTCCGCCGGTTCCGCGGGGATGAGCAGCGGGGGTTCTGCGGGTGCTGCCGGCATGGATGCAGGCACTTGCGATCCGCCGCCAGACGCCGGCTGCACGACGACCATTCCGAGCCCCCAGGAGGCCTACCTCAAGACCGACGTCTCCGAGGCGAGTCTGGAGCTGGGCCGCGCAGTGGCGATGGACGGCAACACGATCGTCGCGGGGAGCACCGGCTATCCAGTCGGAACCACGGGTGCCGGCGCGGCGCTGGTGTACACGAGGGACTGCAACGGCTGGTCTCTGCAGGCCGTGCTCACTCCCGACAACCCGGGCAACGATCAGTTCGGTCGCAGCGTGGCCATCAGCGGTGACACCATCGTTATCGGCGCAGAAGACGAAGACGGGCCTGGCGAGTCCTTCAGCAACTCGGGGGCAGCGTACGTATTCGAGCGCTGCGGTTCGAGCTGGTCGCAGACCGCGTACCTCACCGCGAGCAACGCCGCCAACAACGATCGCTTTGGCAAACAAGTGGCCATCAGCGGTGACGTGATCGTCGTCGGTGCACCGGAAGAAGACAGCGACGCGACGAGCATCAATGGGGATCAAACGAACGACAACGCGGCACAGGCGGGCGCAGCCTACGTGTTCCGCAAGGGAGCCGGAGGCTGGGCGCAAGACGCGTATCTGAAGGCAAGCAACGCCGAGCAAGGTGACAGCTTTGGTGACGCCGTAGCGATCAGCGGCAGCACCATCCTCGTCACCGCCACAGGGGAAGACAGCCCGGCGACGGGCGTCAACGGCAACCAAGGCAACGACCCGAGCTATATCTCGGCCGGAGCGGTCTATGCCTTCGTTCACGATGGTTCCGCGTGGTCTCAGCAAGCGTACATCAAGGCCAGCAACACCGGCGCGAACCTCAACTTCGGCGAGTCCCTGGCGATCGACGGGGATACTTTCGTCGCGGGTGCGATCGACGAGAACAGTGACTCGACCGGGGTGAACGGTTCGCAGACGTCAGGGGTTGCCTCTAGCGGTGCGGCCTACATCTTCTTCCGCAGCGGGGTGACCTGGACCCAGCAAGCCTTCGTCAAGGCAAGCAACACGGGCGCCAACGACAAGTTCGGTACCAGCGTCGCGATCAGCGGCGACCGCGTGTTGATCGGCGCCCCGAATGAAGACGGCTCTGCATCGGGCCTCGGCGGCGACGACACCAGCGACGGCACGGACGCTGCGGGCGCCGCTTATCTCTACACCCGCACCAGCGGCAACTGGGCGTTCTCGACGTACATCAAGGCCAGCAACCCCGGCATTGCTGATTTGTTTGGTCAGGGAGTCGCGATCAGTGGACCGAGCTTCGTCGTCTCAGCGCTCTTCGAAGACAGCGGCGCCACGGGCACGAACGGTGACGAGTCCGATAACTCCAAGGGCAACTCCGGCGCGCTGTACGTCTTCAAACCATAGCAGCGGCGCTTCATATCCCCACGGATTCAACTCAGTTCGAATTGCTTTCGATGAAACGGGGCGCATGACAGCGCCCCGTTTCGAGGAGACTACTAGAGACCGCCCCGACCGTTGCTGGCGAGGAAGCCGCGCTCGCCGCCAAGCCAGATGTTCTGGGCATCCAGCGCGAACCCACTGCTCAGCTTGGCGTCGTCTGCCAACGCTCGGACTGACTCGCTGATGTCTGTCCAGGAGGCACCTCCATCGAGCGTCCTCAACAACATCGTAACCGAGTCATGCGCACCCACCGCCCATCCGTGAACGTTGTCGGGCGCGAAGAATACCTCGCGGATCTCCGTTCGCTCGCTCAGCAGCGTGGCCGGGAGTGCACCCCGCGTCCACGTCATGCTCATGCCTTGGCTCGCGTTGGTCGTGTAATAGATCCAGTGACTATCAGCGCTGCTTCGTAGGCCATTGTAAGCCCAACAGTGGTCAGCGTCTCCACAGGTCAAACCAATCGGTCCGAGTTCGTTGGTATTGCCAGGGAAGGCCACCACCCTAAACGTCGCTCCGCGATCCGTCGACACACACACGCCAGGCGGATCGAAGTCGATGTCCCCCTTGGCGTTCATCGCGCTGGCCGGATACATCATTAGCGATAGGTCATCGCTCATGTACATTGTCGACGACGGATGTGGCAGTACGAATCCTCCTGGAAACGATCGACAAATCGTGTCGTCGGCATCCTTGAGGTCCTTATAGTTCGCCGGGAAGGGCGGGATACGCCCGGGGGACCACAAGCCGGTCCACGCTGTCGTCGGCGAAGGCGCCGCGTCGGCCCCATAGAGCACGCCCTGGTACAGGTAACGCCATGTGCCGTCCGGCGCCTCCCCAAAGGCCTCCTGACCGTTCAGGTTGTCGAAGTTCAAATCGGGGTTCGTTCCGACGTCAACACGTGTCCAGCTATTCGGATTGGTGTAGTCACTCGACGCGGAGAATACGCGTTTGGCGCGGTCGTTACGCGCAATCAAGCGTCCGCTAGCGGTCTTCGAGAAGCCGAAGAAGCTCAGGCGTTCATCCGCAGCGACCTTCCCCGACATCAAGATCGAAGTGACCGCCTGGTTGCTAGCCGCGTAGATCAAACCACCAGCCTGCGTGTTGTCCGTGATCACGACACACGCTTCCGTGCTCTCGCAGCTAATACCACTGACCCGATCGATCCCTTCGTGGTACTGGTTGTCGTTCGGGTCATCGAGGAGCGGCATCTTTTGCCAACCAGCGCCCGGCGGACTTCCACCAGAGCCACCAGCTCCGCCTCCTCCTTGCCCCGCGGAACCACCCTGCCCCGCTGTCCCTCCTTGAGAACCGCCTGCGGTTCCGCCGTTGGAGGATCCCCCGGTCGCGGTCCCGCCAGTGTTTCCACTTCCGCCGTTCCCGGTTCCGGCCTGGCCCGCGGTGCCGCCGGTTTCCTGATCGTCAGATTGCTTCAACGTACACGCCGAGACGAGCAGCGGAAGACCAGCCAATACAATCCAAGTTCGCTTGAAGTTCATGAATACTCCTCGCCGCGGGGGTGAGGGGTAAACCCGCAGCGCCAAGCACCCGTGCACCGCCTATGCCAGCCGTTTGACCGGCTTTCTGCGAACAAACGCGCGTCCCGCAACGCTGATGGTCCGTTGCATGCAACGTGCAGCGTGGCAGCTTCAGGGTACCGTGATCTCGTTGACCACGCGTCCCACCAGGCCGTACTCCACCGCCTCTCGAGCGCTGAGCCAGTAGTTGCGATCGCTGTCCCGCTCGATGCGCTCTTCTGACTGCCCTGTTGCCTCAGCGAACGTCTTGATCAGGCGTTTCCGCATGAGACCGATTTGGCGCGCTTCGATCTCCACGTCTGCCGCTGGGCCGCTCATCCCGCCAAGGGGTTGATGCAAGAGGAAGCGCGTGTTGGGCAACGCGAAGCGCTGCTCCCGGGGCACGCTCGCGTAGATCAACGCTCCCGCGCTCGCCACCCAGCCCGTTCCAATCATCGACACCGGCGCTGGGATGGCGCGCACCAAGTCGAAGATACTGTCCGCGCTCTCCACGTGACCACCCGGCGAGTGGATCACCAGGCGGATGGGACGATCGCTGTCCGCTGCGAGCGCCAGGAGCTGCGCGCTGGCTAGCTCCGCCACGTCCATCGTGATCTCACCAAACACCAGCAGCGTGCGCGTCGCAAACAGGCGCTCCCCAAGCTGCGCCATGCGCGATGCCTCTGGCTGCTTGGATTCTCTGTCAGGGTCACTCTTCTTCGGCATCTCCAAGAACTGATGGACTTCGCGCCTTTCGCCCATGACCAAAGCGCTCATTCACCCGCAATCGCATACCCAAAACGCTCGGGGCTTGCGGCTTGGGGGTGAGGCGCAATGATCAGCGGATGGGGCAAGACCGCGAAGATCCGTACAGCGAGGAACACATCGAGCCCGCCGCGGAAAACACGTCGGAGACCTGCGGCATCGACCCGGAAACGGGCGAGGCGGATCCACTGGTGAGCGCAGCGCTCGAGCTGTTCCGCGCTCGTCCCGACACTCGCTGGACGGTTGAGTCGATCGCGAAGGAACTCGGCACCTCGCGCCCCGTGCTGAACCGCCGCTTCAACGAGGCGCTCGGGAAGCCACCGCTGAGTGTCCTCCGTGAGTTCCGCATGGAAAAGGCAGCCCGCCTGCTCACCGAGACCGAGGAGGGCCTCGCCGCCATCGCCGACGAGGTCGGCTACGACTCCGAGTTCGCGCTGAGCCGCGCCTTCTACCGCCACTTTGGCGTGCGCCCCGGCGCCTGGCGCAGAAGCGCTGCAGCATTCTCGACTCTTCGAGTCGGCGAACCCACCCGCTGCGCTGCGTGAGCTTCTTGTAAGAAGCTAGCGATCCATCGCCCCGGTCGCTCTAAAGTCGGCTCAGGTACTCACTGACTCGGTCTCGTCGCCGGACCAGTGGTCCAGTCGCCGCCTTGAAACGCTGGGTAGAGGCCGTCGAAAGCGGCACGAACGTAGCTCGTGTAGAACTGGTTCTGAGCGTTGATACCCGAGATGGGGTTGTTGAACGTAACGGGAGCCGGGGCCGTCACCTGCGTGGTTGCGTTCGCGACCAAGACAACGTCGTAGGTGTTGCTCCCATCCTGGGGATCACAGGCACCGTCACACAGACGTACGCCTCCGCTTTCGTCGCCGCCCCAGTCCAACTGACTCGTGATCGCGATATCGGCAGAGGAGAGCGCCTTTTCCGTGATGTAAACCGTGCCGCCCGGTGGCACCTCCTGGTTGGTCAAGACGACGTTGTAGTTCTTGACCGAGTCGAAGCACCCAATGCTACACACCCGAGCCACATAGGCGAGCCGAACACCGAGTCCGTTCAGATTCACCGGACAAGTCGGGTGCTGATTCCTCACAACAGCATAGTCGGGATCGCCGTAATGCACTTCGACGATACGCATGGAGTCTCGCAGCGTATTCGGTGACGGACAGCTCGTGCACGCCCCACCAGCACAGGTCTGGCCAAGCGATGCACAGTCCGTCCCGCCCCCTGAGTAGCCTGAACCCTGCGCGTTGCAGGTCGTGGCAACGCTCCCATCGCACACGGCGGTGTTGGGCGGGCAGAGTTGGACGACACACGCATTGGATGCCGGATCACAGTATTGACCGCTCGCACACTGCGTCACGACCGACGCGCTCTGACCCGTGCTGTCGCACATCTTCAGCGCGTTGCCATCGCAGAACTGTGCACCGGGCGTGCATAACTGGTCTCGGCACTCCCCTGCGAAGCACTTCTGACCAAACGCCGCGCAATCAGTGCGACCGAGTACGCTCAATCCGTCCGGAGAACACGCGATCGCCGTTTCCGTCCCCGGCTCACAATACGTAGCGCCCGCCTCGCAGGTCCAGTCGATGCAGCTCGCGGACCCACCGCTCGAGGCACAGGTCTGCGCTGCAGCGCAAGGCGTCGGAGCCGAGAACGCGTCTCCCACCTCGTTGCACGTGACGATCGCTCCGCCTTCGCAGCTCTTCACTCCTGCGTCGCAAACATCGAACTCGCACTTCCCGAGACTGCAATAGAATTCCACCGGACACTGATCATGTGTAATGCAGTCGGCGCAAACGCCGAGTTGCTTGTCGCACAGCTGACCTTGCGGAGTGCACTGGTTGTCGCTGCTGCACGTGGCCCGGCACTCGGAGTTCAAGCAGGTATTTTCCTCAGGGCAATCTGCAGTGGACACGCAATCCACACACCAGCCCTTCACAGGGTCACACACTGCGCTCCCGTCACAATCGCGCGAATCACGGCAAGCAGTGTGGGACACACAGCGTTGATTCACGCACTCGCCTGCGACCCCGCAATCCTCCGCCGACGCACACTCGACACACACTTGATGAATCGCATCACAGATCCCGAGCCCATTCTCATTCTTCGCGCAGTCCAGGCTGGTCGAGCAACTCGGCTGATCGATACAGGAGCCGTCTCTACAGATCTGGGCACCCCCGCATTGAGAGCTGAACAAGCAGTCGACACAGATGCTGGAAGCGGAGTCACAGTACCCATGACTGCAGGACACCTCCGCGCTGCAAGTCGCCCGACCCCCGCTACCCCCGCCATAGAGTCCGTCGGATGGGCTGCCTCCGCCGCAGTTCGCAACTGCAAAAACTAGAAAGAGCGCGTAGAGGCTTCGCATGCCGCATTGTCGGCTGAAAGCCAAACACGCGCAACGCCAACGAGAGGACCGCCCGGTCGCGCGAGTGCTAGGTAGGCGAGGCGGAGCTTCGCCAGGCTTCTGCCACTTCTGTGCGTGATGTGTCTAGCACGCCGGTCAACACTCCTCTTTCGGACAAGAGCCCACAACAGGTCACACCCCTATTCGTATCGCACTGATTGCGAATGGCTCATCCCTCGCGTAGGTTGAACACATGCGTTTGTTCTGGTTCGCTTCTGCGCTGCTGGTGTGCGCTTGCGGGTCGGCGAAGCAGATCGATCCACAGGGCAGTGCCGCAACCAGTTCAGAGGGCGGTTCGTCGGCCAGTGGCGGCTCATCCGCGAACGGTGGTTCGTCGGCTAGTGGCGGCTCATCCGCGAACGGTGGTTCGTCGGCTAGTGGCGGCTCATCCGCGAACGGTGGTTCGTCCGCGAACGGTGGTGTTGGTGGTAGCGGAGGTAGTTCCTCGAGTGCATGCGGCGTGCTCACATCAGGGGCGCTGGGTGCGCAACAGACGGCACCCGTCGAACTCAGTGGCCTAGCGGTCGCATCCGTGAGTTCAGGCTTCGTAGTGGTCCTTCGTCAGCGTTCCACTTCCACTCAGGAAATCTCCATGCTCTCCCAGCATGTAAGTGACGAGGGTGTCGTCGGGAGTGTGTCAGGGCGATCTCTCGAAACCTGCCCCGAGAGTGCATTCGATGGCATCGATGTGGCTTTCCACGGGGATCAAGGCACCGTGGTAAGCACGCTGCAGAACTGCGCCGGTTCGGGCGCAGGCATCGCCTTCATCCCGATCAATGCCCAAGGTGAATTGGGCACAGCCACGCAGCGTCGCAACGCCAACTTTGATTCCCTATCCCTCGCACACCACGGGGCCCTGGCGGCGATTCCTGGAACGAATGATTTCGAGCTCGTCTACCGAGCAAGGATTTCGGGCGTCGTGGGACAATCGGCAGTCATCACCAACAACGACTTCAAGGCTGGCGCGAACACAATCAACCTATTCGATGCCGCGCCCGTCAGCTACGCGAGCGTCTCCCGTTCGTCTTCGGCGCGAGCATTGTTGGGAGCGACTAACACCGAGACTCGCCTCTACACGGGTGTGCCGGGGGGTTCCTTGAGCGAGCAAACCCTGGCTCTTGCGGACCAGGCCGCCATCACCACCTGGAACGACCAGGTCGGCTTGTTGTTCCCCGAAGCAAACGGCGCGTCCAGTCTCCGCACCTACAGCACAAGCGGCAGTGTGTTGTCTGCGATCGACCTACCCGAGTCCGACGTCCAGGCGGTGGCGCTCACCGAATCTCAAGGAAGGCTATTCGGCGCCCTAGGACTAGCGGGCGGCGTACATCTCGTCCTTGCGACGACAAGCGATCTCAGCAACGACTCGTCTACTTATGCGCTCCCGAGCGTAGCAAATCTCGAGAGCTTCGACGGGCATCAGCTCGAGATCAACGCTGCCAGGGGGCGGGTCTTTATCGCGTGGCTGCTCAAAAAGTCTGCCGCTGCGAATACGGCTGTTGGTGGCTGGGCACTGCTCCAGTGCAACTTGGAATCAGCATCAGGCCAGGGCGAGTGAACTATGCGGAAATACAACCTCGCGAATGCTCCCCTACCACTTGACCTTTCAGGAATGAGACGGTTGGTCGTTGGTGCGACGATCGGGCTGAGTGCTTGCAGCTCCTCGGATGATCCTCGCTTTGGCTCTGGCAGCGGCGGTGTCGGCGCGCAAGGTGGTACTACGCTTGGCGGCGCTGGCGGTGGCGCGCATGGCGGATCCGCAGGGGAATACACCAACGGCGCAGGTGGCGGCGGAACCGCACAAGGCGGCTCTGGGGGAATGTCCAGCGGTGGGAGCACGCCAGGTGGTTCTGGCGGGGGAGGCGGAGGCGGGACAAGTGGCGGTACGGAGGGAGGCGGAGGCACACTTCAAACCTGTTCTCTCGCGTTGGTGAACCAGGGGCAGCTCCCGCCACCCTTCCTAGGACATTCGAGGCTCAACTCCATTGATGTGGCTCCCAGTCAGACCGGGTTCGTCATCGTCTATCGGGAGCACGCACACACCGGCAGCATGCAGCTTAGTTCCGTACCCATCGACGACTCCGGTGGCGCCGGCACTCCGTTGAACCTCAAGCTCCAGAGCTGCAGCTTTACTGATATCTACGGAACCGCCGTCGATTTCCACGGGGATACAGGCGTTGCCGCAACCGCGCTACCCGACTGCGCCAATACAGGCCCTGGACTAGCAGTGGCTGGGCTCACTCCAGCAGGGTTGGACGGCAGCCTGAACATCGCCCGCTACCCAGGCACCACGGCACTGCGCCTCGCCAGACACTCCGGGTTAGCGGCGATCCCGGGAACCGCAGACTACGAACTAGCCTACTACGAGCAAGATACCCAAGCGTTGGGCAAGGCGGTGGTTGTTGACGCCAACGGCGTGAAGCCTGGTGCGGTACATACGCCGCTCTTCAATCGCGCCGAGGTGAGTTCAGCTCAGACCGCCCGCACGAACCAGATTCGCGCTTACCTGGGCGGTAGACCCACTGGGATGCATTTCAGCGTGGTGGACTACGACGGAAACCAGACCTCCTCCGACATCGAGTTCGGCTCGTGGTCGAGCTTGGTTGCATGGCAGGACCGCGCTGCTGCCCTCGTGGAGGCCGCTAACAAGAAAACCGCAAACTACACCGTGAAAGACAGCAAAGGCGCTCTGTTGGCCGCGGGCAGCGTGCCAACCACCGAGCTCCGAAGTGGTGACCTGACGGTGGCGGGAGACTATCTGGTGCTGCTCTTGGGCCATCTCGGCCGATTGACCATTGCGCGAATTCCTGGAGTGATAGGCAACCTAGGCAGCCCTGAGACCTCGAGCTTCACCAACTTCGGCGGCACTCCTCTCGAACCTCTTGCTGGTTACCGTGTGGCAGCGGCAGCCGCACGAGGACTACTGCTGGTAACTTGGCTCAGCCATGATGATCCACAAGCCGGTGTGAACGTCGGCGGTTGGGCACTTCTGCGCTGTGGGTCGTAACGCGTTCACAAGCACCGCCATGCACAGAGCTGGCCACTCCCGCAGTTGCCAACCCGCTATCGCAACCTCGACGACGACCTCGACGTTATGCTAGGGGGGGCAGCGCCATGCCCGCGCAGAGCCGCACAGCACCCAAACTCGGCAGCATCGTCGCGCCCGGGCGATCCGCGCGCGAAGTGAAGACGGAAGCCGGTGACTACCGCGTCGCGCCCAGCGATTGGGTGCTGGTGCCGCCAGGGGATCCGGCGCTCAGTCGACGCATCAAGGCCGAGGGCGACCACTGGTTGGTTCAGGAAAAGAAGGGCCGCAAGCTCTTTTCCCGGGGGATCTGGGCGCCGAAGGAGCGCGTGGAGCGTATCACAGCCGACCTCGAAGTGGAACGGAAGGACCCGGCGTACCAGCGCAAGCTGGACGCAGCGCGAGCGAAGCGCGAGACGGAGCAAGCCGAGTACGCGGAAGACTTCGAGCGGGAAGTCTTCGAGTTTCTGAGCTTTGCAGAGCAATACGCAGATCTAGCTGGTCGCATGGCACAGGCGATCGCGAAACACGCGACCCCAGTGGGTAGCGGCACCGTCGCGCGCACCAAACGCATCTCCATCGAGGAGCGGGCGCGTGCCGCCACCATCGCCTGGATGCGCCACCAGACCACCGCCTACGACGACATGAAAATTCCGCGCGTCAAAGGCATGCGCCGCGAAGTGCGCCGCCAGCTAGCCCAACGCTCCACGGCGCTCCTCGGACGTTACCGCCGCGGCGAAGCCATTCCTGCAGAATGTCCGCTCAAGCGGGCACTCCAAGCCTAGGTGCCCGCTCAAGCGGGCACTAGACATGCTCCACGCCTGAAATCACAGACTCAGGTGGAAGCACGGCGCGGCGCCATCGCGCTCATCGATCAACGACACCCCGTCGACCGCCTTCACGGCCTCACGCAGCGCCTTGATGCGATCCGCGGTCATGCCGCGCGAACGAACATCTGCCGCGGTGAAGTTCAAGTGGCGTGAGATGAACTGCCCCTCTTCCATCTGCTGCTGGATCAGCTTGCGCATGCGAATGATCGTGCCCTTGCGGGTCATGCCCTCGGCGCGCGCCTCTTTATAGACCTGCACGATGGCCTTCGCCAAATCTGTCCGGGCGTAGAGCTTGATCACGTCTTCGCCCGACTTGAGCTTCTTGAACATCAGCTCTGCCTGGCGCTGGGCCGTGCGATCGCCTCCGGTCACCACCAGCTTCTGACGCGTGGCCTTGCGATACAGGTTCGCTACCTCGCGGAGACGCTCAGCGCTGGACTCCTTGAGGCGCAAGCTGCGTGCAACGACGCGGAACTCCCGGCTGTCCTTGAGGGAGACGACGGGATCTTCCTTCTCGTCGTCATCCGCGGACTCATCGGACTTCGAGTCGTCATCGGACTTGGAGTCGTCGTCTGACTTTGCGTCGTCGTCTGACTTTGCGTCGTCGTCTGACTTTGCGTCGTCGTCTGACTTCGCGTCGTCGCTGTCCTTGTCGTCCGATTTGGAGTCGTCGGAGTCATCGGCGTCGCCGGGCACGTCGTCAGGGACGTCGCTGGCCTCCGGCGCGCCTGCCGCTTCCTTCTGTTTCCCCTCTTCGGCGTGAGCGGCGCTGATACAGCTGAAACCCAGCACTGACAGCATCACCACTCGTCGCAAACCGCGCATCGACATGGGCCGCGCTCTGTCACGTCGGAACGCCATCGTCAACGCCCGAACTCAAACGCCACAGAGCGGGTGGACTACAGCGCGAAAGCAGCGCGCCTCACCCCCAAAACGAGCGCTCAGGCGTCCACGATAAGGTCAGGGTCGTCTGCAATCGGGTGAAGCGCGCAAGGCTTGCACGGTGCTCGAGCTGACCCGCCGTCAGTCGACGAACGGGCCGCGCAGGTAAATCGGCTCGCGGTGGGGGCGTCCGCTGAGCACCACGAAGCGCGAGGGGCGGCTAGCTGAGATGTCGAGTTGCCCCGACAGCGGCAGGATGCCTTCGCGCATCGCAAGCTTCACGCCCTGAGCCTGAACCTCACCAGAGATCAGGTACAGCAGGTGGTTGTTGTCATCAGGCAGGCTCACCGAGTGGGTGGAGCCGGCGTCAAGCATCACGTCCTCGTAGAACACCGCGGTCTCGAGCTTGACGGGTGAGCCCTCACCCACGATGCGCCGGGTAGTTTTCCCTGCGGTTTTTATCAAGGGCAGCTCTTGATGGGGCGTCCCGGCGTAGCTTGGATCGATTTGCTTCTTCACCCGCGGGAGATTCACCCACAGCTGCAAGCCGCGGTTGTTCGTGCCTGACCCCGGCATCTCCGAGTGCCGTGCGCCACTGCCTGAAGTGAAGCGCTGAGTGCCGCCGGCGGTGATGATGCTGTCGTTACCGAGGTTGTCCTTGTGATGAAACGCGCCTTCGATCATGTACGTGAAGGCTTCGAATCCGCGGTGCGGGTGATCCGGAAAACCAGCGGGCTGCGCGACCTCGAAGTCATCGAGCACGACGAACGGGTCGAGGTGGCGAAAGCCCGGCACCGGAAAGATGCGATGCACGATCGCGCCACGGCCCTCCGCGGTCGGCATGCTGCGGAACTGCCGTGGAACACGTCGCGCCGGCAGCGGCTGAGCGGTACGCGTCGCGGAGCGCGCCTCAGGCGCTCCGGTATCGCAACCCAACAGACCACCAGCGCCGAGCACACTGGCCGAAGCCAGAGTCACCAAGTTGCCGAGCACCTCGCGCCGCGGGATCTGTTTCATGATTCAGGGAGCCGTTTCCGCGCCCGCACTCCGGAGCGCAGCCTCGAGTTTGGCGGCACTCGCCAGCACCAAGCAAGCGCCGCAACAATGCGTTCCCCTGGCGGGCTGAGTCTTCAGTCGTCGGGTTCGAGGCGGAAGCGGTACTCTCGAGCGATCTCCGCGCTCTGCACCGAGTACTCGGAGTAGTAGGCGTCCCGACCACGCTCTTGAGCCATATGATGCTCCGGGTGGTTCTTCCAGGCGAGCAGGCTCTCCAGCGAGTCGAACTCCACGAGGCTCACCCGCTCGGCGTCGTCTGCAGTGAACGTCTTGAAGCTCAGGTAGCCGGGCATGCTTTGAGCGAGCTCACGCATGCGCAGCGCAACCTCGCCGTAGTCGCTCCCCGCGTCGGCGCGCAGCCGGTTTCGGAAGACGGTGATCCACTTCGAGCGTTCGTTCGCCATCGGGGAAGGATAGCCGCGCAAGCGCATTCGCGGCCTGTCACGGCGCCCACACTTGCGGCCAGGGGCTGTTCACTCAGAGTGAAACTCCAGGCGACCGACCGCATCCGGCCCCGTTTTCGCGCCAAACAGCTCAGCTTGCATCAGGGTTTGAGCCGCGGCTCCCGCGTGAGCTTGCAGCCCGCTCTGGCCGCGCGTTATGGGGAGCCTGCTCCGTGAAACGAGAGCTCAAAGCCATGGCACAGAACGATCGCATCATCCTCCACGTCGCCGGGCCTGACCGCCCTGGTGTCACCGCCAAGCTCGCTGAAGTCATCGCGTCCGAGCACGCGAGGCTCGTCAACATCGGCCAGTCCGTGCTGCACGGTTACTTGAACCTGAGCGCGGTGATCGACCTGCCGACCACCTCCGGCGCCTTGCGCGAGATCTTGTTCTCCGTCAGCGCCTTGGGCTTGAAGGTGGACGTATCGCCTTTCACCGCGGAAATGGAGGAGACGCCGTTCCCTCCCCGCAGCGCGCTGTGTGTCAGCTTCCTCGGAGCGCTGGGGGATGGTTCCTCCCTTGCGGAGATCACTCGCTACATCGCGAGCAAGAACCTCAACATCCGTCAGATCCGCCCGCTGTCCGACGACGGCTTCAGCGGCGTCGAGCTGATCGCCGACTCCGAGCACAAGGAGCTCACAGACAACGACGTGATGGGTCTCCGCGGCGACCTGCTCGCGATGGGCGCGCAGCTTCAGGTGGACATGGCGGTGCAACGAGACGACATCTTCCGCCGCAACAAGCGCCTGGTGTGCATGGATGTGGACTCCACGTTCGTGAACGGCGAGTTCATCGATGAGCTCGCTGAGCTCTGCGGCGTGAAGGACCGCGTCGCGGAGATCACGAAGCGCGCCATGGCGGGTGAGCTCGACTTCTCCGGCGCGCTCCGCGAGCGCGTGAAGCTCCTCGAAGGGCTGCCGATGGAGCGTGCTCGCAGCTTGAGCGATCGCTTCGAGCTGAACCCCGGCGCCGAGACGTTCGTGAAGATCTTGAAGAGCCTCGGCTTCCGCGTGGGACTCGTGAGCGGCGGCTTCGACTTCTTCGTCGACGAGCTGCGTCAGCGCTTCAACCTGGACTTCGCCTTCGCCAACGAGCTCGAGACGAAGGACGGCTTGCTGACCGGCAACGTGCTCGGCACCATCGTCGACCCCCAGCGCAAGGCGCAGCTCTTGAAGGACATGGCGAAGACCTACGAGGTCCGCCTCGAGCAGACGGTCGCGATTGGTGACGGCGCGAACGACATCTTCATGCTGCAGACGGCAGGCCTCGGCATCGCCTACCGCGCCAAGCCCAAGCTGCAGGCCGTGGCGGATATGAGCCTGAACCACAACGAGGGCCGCCTCGATGCGCTCTTGCACCTGATGGGCTTCACGGCCCAAGAGCTCGCCGGCATCGCCGAGTGCTGATTCCCCGAGGATATTAAGCCCGTCAAAGCTTTTCAGGCGCCGTCGGCGTGCGGCGCCAGCGCTCGGCCACAGCGCGGATCGCGTCGGGGTAGACACCGAAGTGCGCGCAGTGGTCGAGCTTGCCGTTGCCGGCATAGCCACGCGTGTGAAAGTCGCCTGCGCTGTAGAAGTCCGTCAGCTGAAGCCCGAGCGGGTCCTTACGGCGAGCTGGCACCGGCTTACCTCCGAGTTCCGACACCAACCAGTGAATCGTCTCCGTGGTGGAGGCATAGTCTTCCGTGGGGATCGCGGAGTGACTCAGGAAGAAGAAGCGCTTCCCCACTAGCGCTGCCCTACCAAATGCGACGAATGGCGCGAGGCGCAGGGCGCGCGCATTCAAGTCGCGAGAGCCGTGAAAGCTGTCGAGCAAGATCAGAGCATCGACCTTCTCACCGAGGGGCTGCGTCAACACCTCGCCAATCGCCTCGAAGCCGCGGCTCCAACCAGAGAGCGCCATCCGCCGCACATGAGCAGGTCGCCCGATGCGCTTGCTCAACGCTTTTTCCACACCGGTTATCAGTTGAGTGAACAGCTTTCCGTCGTGAAACGGGGGTGCGTACGCCTTCCCGATCCCCAGGCTCACTCCCAAGAACACCAGATCTTCTCCGGTGCGCACGAGCTCCTTGCGCGCCGGTCGTTGACCGTGGAAGTGCACCACCAGGTCGAAGCCGCCGCCTTCGTCGAGCGTGAGGTGCTTCGGCACGATGAAGTTCCCCATCGGCTGGACATGGATCCACTTCGGCTCATGCACACCAAAACCAGGGTCCGGCGCTTCACACGGCAGCACGCCGCCTCGCTCCGCCGGGCCCGCCATGAACTGCAGCTCCTTCGCTGGAACTGCGTCACGCCAGCCCTCGGGCAGCGGCAGATAAGTCTGTTGAGTCGCGGAGAAGGGCCGCGTCGCGTTCAACGGATCTGTGAGCGTCGCTGGATGCTCGTTCGACGCAGGTTCTACGCTCTCGACGGGTTTGGGGGTGAGGCGCGCCACACTGCCCGTGCTGCTCGCAGAAGTCACCGGCGCAGCCCGTGCAGTGTCCGCCGCCGCGGAGGCTGAGGCGACCAAGCGCTGCTGCAAGGGCTCTGAGCGCTCGCAGCCAACCGCTAGACACCCGACCAAAGCCAATGCAAAGCACGCCGCGCCGGTGTGGTCAGAGGCGTTGTTAGGGCTGGCCGCGCGTCGGCGCGCATCCCCAGGCGCGGGATCTGGCGTCACAAAGCGCATGCGTGAGCCCCAGGGTGTCGTATACGACGCGCCGATGGCAAGCCCAGGAATCAAGCGCAAGCTCCAGCTGCGCATCGTCCACCAAGGCGAAGAAATCACCGGCGCGGCTCCCCTCCCCATCGAGCGCGCCGCGAAGATTTGCGCGCGGGGCGACGAGACCCACCGCGCTCTGGTTCACCTTTGCCTGACCTTCGCCGACTATGCGCTGCGCCAGTCGATGCCGCCAGGCGCGAACCGCCCGTTGCTCGAGCAACTCCAGGTCGCCTACGCTTGGGTCCAAGGCAAAGCCAGCATCGAAGCCGTACGCAAAGCTCGCAGCGAGGCGTTCAACGCCATCGTTGCCGCAGAGAAACGAACCAGCGAAACCGTGGAAGCCACACTGCGGGTCATGGAACGCAAGGCGGAGACTGGACTCGACCGTCACGCCACCACCGTGGTGCTGCGCTACGCAGCGCTGGCCGCGAACTACGCCGCGGGCTGCGCCGTGATGACCCTCGACACCGTCGATGACCCAGGGCGCAGCCTGAACCTCGTGACGCAAGCAGCGGGCGCAGTGTCGTACCAACGCATGGCCCTCGGGCCAGCGCTCGGCAGCGAGCTACGCGCCGCCGCCTGGGGCCAAGCAGAGTGGGAAGCATCGCGTCCTGGCGCGTCAGAGGTGTACCCTGCCGGCGCCCTCGCGGTGCAGCTCTTCCACGAGTTCCTGGGTTGCCAGTGGAAAGACCAGAGCGACGGCTTGCGAGCGTACTTCGAGGTGTTCTGCGAGTGGGCGCTTCCGCACCTGCAAGCAAACTGAGTTCATCTAACCCGCCTTGATTCCGTGCGGCACTGACTGTTCGACGGCTCTCCGCCTTCGGGAATGTCAGCGCTTGCGGGCAAGATAGAGGCCGTCGCCTAGGGGCAGCATGCTGACGCTGACCCGTTCGTCTTGGTGGATGTGCTCGTTGAGCTTGCGGATGGTTACGGTGTCTTCGTCTTGATCCGACGGATCCGCAACGGCGCCACTCCAAAGCACGTTGTCCACCAGGATCAAGCCGCCGGGGCGTAGCAGCTCCAAGCAGTGCTCGTAATAGGTCAGGTAGCCGCCCTTATCCGCGTCGATGAACGCGATGTCGTAGCTACCTGCTTCCCCAGCAGCGAGTCGTGCCTTGAGCGTCTCCGCTGCAGGTGCGAGCACCAGCTCGCACTTGTGGCTGACACCAGCGCGCTCCCAGTACTTCTTGGCGATCGCGGTGAACTCGGCGTTCACGTCGCAAGCCAGGAGCTTCCCATCCTCCGGCATCGCGAGCGCCACACTCAGGGAGCTGTAGCCGGTGAACACTCCAACCTCGATGGCGCGCCTCACCCCCATGAGCTCCACCAGCAAGCGCATGAACTGCCCTTGCTCGGGGGAAATCTGCATGCGTGCGGCGGGGTGTTCCGCCGTCTCCTTGCGCAAAGCGGCGAGCACTTCCGGCTCACGGAGTGAGTGATTCAGCAGGTAGGAATAGACGTTATCGGGGAGGCCGAGACTGCGTAGAGACATCAGTCGTCAGTCTGTAGCAGATCGGGCCACTTGGGATCCTCTACCAGCATTTCGTCCACCCAATCCGTGAGCAACGTTCCGTTCACCTGGTGATCGTAGAGGCCAATCGCCGCGGTGTGCTGCGCCCCAGCGATGTAGAAGCGATTGAAGCGCTCAGGGCTGCGCTCGTGGATGCTCCCAGTCTCCTTGAGCAAGAGCGCTTTGAAGTCTTCGCCGGCCATGCCCAGGAAGACACCACCGATCACCGCGTCCTCGTATGAAGAGAACGCACCGACCCGCAGACTCGGGTCACGGTCGAGTGCCCAGGCGATCATCTCGGAGAACTGTCCCTCCTGGCAGGTCTCACAGGATGCCGGGATGAACTGGTCGAATTTCCACTCGGCTTTGAAGTTCTCGAGGGTCTCTGGGCGATCCGGGTTGGTCAGACCAAGCCCTGCGTCGTTGATGACGTCGAGTCGCGCCGTTGGCCACTGCATGCGCACGGCAGCGGTGCCGATGATGGTTCCGTAGCCGCCCGCACTCGACCCCACCAGCGCGATGCGCTTGGGTTCTGGGTAGCGCTCCTTGAGTACATCCATCGCCGCCGTCAGGTTAGCGAGCCCGTGGTGGTAGCGAATCGTGCCGTCACCTTGATCGATTTCGTTGTCGCCGCTGAATACGGAGCCGTCGCAGTACGCGACGTGGGCCATGTTGTAGCCGTAGAACGGATTCTGCTCGGTGGACGGATCCGTCCAGCCCAGAGTCGGTACGCGATCCCCCGCCTTGGTGTTCGCTGAGCAGAGCTCAGACCAACACGCGCCGCCCCCTTGCAAGTAGATCAGCAGATTCTCCGAGCCCGTGTCCTGCAAACCAAAGGCGTAGGGATCGCCCCAGAGGCAGATCGGACCGTGCTCGTCGGCTGCGAACTGAAAGCCGTACAAGCCTTCTCCGTAGTCACGCACCTCTTCTGGCTTGAACTTGCCGATGTAACGATCGACACCGGCTTCTCGCAGCTCCTGCATGGTCGCGTCGTCGAATCCGACTTGCGTGGCGCCTTCGTCGCCGACCGCTTCATCGCTACCGCAGCCCACCGCAGCGAGACCCAGGCTGAGAGCCAGCAGGGTTGGCGCGAACCCGCCCACGCGCTTAAGGGGAACGCTCGCCGTCGGAGCAATCACGCCGCTCATTGCCTCGTCCTTCCTGCTACGGCCGCCAAGCTCCGGCAGCCAGGGCGCTGGAACCACACCCCAGCGCAGTGAAACACAGTCTAGCGGAGCCGACAGGTCGGCCGCTAGGCAGAGGAAGCGAAACACGAGCTACGACGCTGCTTTGGCGTCGAGACACAACCGCGGTTGCGCACTTGGAGCAAGCTTCCAGGCTCGGCAGATTGCGAGCACAGCAAACGCATCCCAAGCGTCTCCGGAAGCCACGATCGGCGGGAGGACAGGCTGTAGTACGCTCGCGCCCATGAGCCGACGCTTTATCCAGGAGGGAATGTGAAGCGAGCGATGGTCACTGGTGGCTGCGGCTTCCTGGGCAGCTCGATTGTGCGGCTCTTGCTCGAGCGCGGCGTAGAAGTCAGCGTGATGGCGTTGCCCAACGAGCCCCTGGATAACCTCGCGGGACTCGACGTGGAGATCCAGCGCGGTAACGTGCTCGATTTGGAGGCCTGTCGGCGCGCCGTGAGCGGCATCGACACGCTCTTCCACGCGGCAGCGGTGTACAAGTCTTTCATGCCAGACCCTCGTCCGATGTACGAGGTGAACCTGCGCGGCACCTTCAACATGCTAGAAGCCGCAAGACGTGCCGAGGTCGAGCGGACGATCTACACAGCGAGCATTGTTTCCCTAGGGAGACCAGCGCCCGGGCGTCTAGGCGATGAGAGCTCCGCCTATGAAGCCTGGGACGTCGAGATGCACTACAGCCGCTCGAAGTACCACTCGCGGGAGGTGGCCGAAGGCTTCTCCGCTTGGGGTATGGATGTGCGAGTGGTCTGCCCGGGGGCGGTGCTCGGCCCCGGAGACATTGCGCCGACGCCAACCGGGCAGACGGTGATCAACACATTGCAGACCCCCGGGCCAGCGGTCACCACCGAGGGCGGCATGAGCTACGTCGATGTCCGTGACGCCGCAATGGTGCATCTCCTCGCAGCGGAGAAAGGTCGCGCGGGTGAGCGCTACATCGCAACAGCGCACAACTTGAGCAACGCCGACCTGATGCGAGCGATCCTGAGCGCTTCCGGCGACAAGCGGTCCATCCGGCGCCTCCCGACGGGCCTAACCAAGCGCCTGGTGCGCGGCATGGAGCGCATTTCAATTCTGCGCGGAAAGGAGCCGCCCGTCACCAGCGCCTTCTTCGAGTACACACTCAAGCCCGGTTTCTACTCCAACGAAAAGTCGATCCTGGAGCTCGGCGCCAGCTACCGCGACTTCGCAGAGACGCTGCGCGACGCCATCGCCTACTTCCGGGAGCGCGGGCTACTTCACTAGCCTAGCAGGCCGCCGCCATATCTCAGCCGGTCGGCTGCACCAGAACGAGACGCAGGACACTTGGCCGCCTCCGGGGACCAGCTAACTCGCGGGTCTTTGAGAGCCCGGCCGTGAGCAGCGCTTGGGTTGGGACGATCCGCGTGAGATACTGCGCGGCGTGAAAGCGCTGGCTCGGATTTGCTTGTGGCTCTACGTCCTCGTGTTCATCGGCGCGGGCGGCGCGATGCTGATCGGCGCCAAAGACGCCGCGCAAATGGTGGGCGTCAGCACAGAGATGCTGGAACAGAGCGGCGTCGCGTCGCTGCTCAACCAGCTGCGCTACATGGGCGCCATCGCCATTGGCTTCGGTGCTGCCGTCGCGGTGCTCAACAAGCAGATCCTCACGGAGAAGCGTCACGCCTCGCTGTTCGTCGTCGTGCTGCTCTTGATGCCGGTATCGCGCACCATCTCGCTCTTCATCGACGGCTTTCCGCACTTCTCCTTGCTGCTCTTGATGCTCGGCGAGTACGGCCTCTTCACGATCTTCTTTCTGCACACCAAGCGCAACGTCTGGAGCAAGGGCAAAGCGGGCGCCGAAGAGGGCGCCGTCCCCACAACGGATGGCCTGGATCCGGAGCTCGCGGAGCTGGCTGAAGCAGCCATCGCGGCGGACAAGCCCAAGGCCACCAGCAAAGCTTCAGCCAAGTCCTGAGAAGCTTCAGCTAGACTGTCCCCATGGTGCGCTTGCTTTCAGGATTGGGAGCCACGGCGGTGGCGCTAGGGCTCTTCGCGGTCGGCTGCAGTTCGAGCGATGACACAGGCGGCGGTGACGCAGGCATCCCGTTCGAAGAGCTGCCTGGGGAGCTGACGACGGCGATCTGCCAGCTGCTCAGCGGTTGCGGCGCGGAGCTCACCGCCGTGTACGTGCCCAACGAAGACTGCGAACAGCTCCAGGGTCAGATCTTCAGTGACAGCGACTACCCAGCGCTCGCTTCAGGCGTTGCGAGTGGCCGCGTGGTCTACCACCCAACTGCGGCCCGTGCGTGCCTCGACGCCATCGCGAACGGTCAGTGCGATGTGTTGCTCGGTGGGCTCCCCAAGGTGTGCGACGACACCATCGAAGGAACCACGCCCCTGGGTGGCGACTGCAGCATCGACGCCGAGTGCGGCAACACCCGCTACTGCAGCGCCGCGGGCAGTTGCCCTGGCAAGTGCGCCGAGCGCGGCGCTGCGGGGGCAACCTGCGCAGGGGACTCTGCGTGCGGCAGCGGCCTGGTTTGCACCTCAGCGGGCACCTGTGCGGCCCCTCTCGCCAAAGGCTCCCCTTGCGACGATGGCGGAGTGCCATGCACCGCGGGCGCGTTTTGCTTTGGCGCCACGATGGATGCCCAGGGCCGATGCGAAGATGTCGACTCGCTCTTCACCACTCACGAGGGCCAGGCGTGCGATATCGCCACCGGTCCGCTCTGCACCCTCGACTTGGCGTGCGTACCTAGCGGCGGCACGTCCGGTACCTGCCAGAAGTTCTCAAGCTTGGGCGAGAGCTGCGTCCCGGCGTTTCCCGACGGATGCGGGGACAGCGCCTACTGCCGACTGGAGAGCGCGGACGCTGGCACCTGCAGCGAGCTCCCAGCCGCGGGTCAGCCGTGTGCCCAGGTATTCGGCCCACAGTGTCAGCCCTACGCGCGCTGTGTGAACGGCACTTGCCGCAACCTGCAGCGCCTCGGTGGCAGCTGCGAAGCGGACAGTATGTGCTACTCAGGGAACTGCGAAGGCAACGTGTGCAAGAGCACCGACGCCTGTTCGCCCTGAGGTTTGCGTCAGGCTGCCGAGTTCACGCGAACTTGGCTTCCAGTGCGTCTGCGGCCAGCTCGTCGTAGCTCATGCGAGAGGCGCGCTCCCGTTCCGCTTCGTCGTACAGCCGCGCGATCATCTCGGGCCCAACGCCGAGGAAGCGCTCGATCGCGCGCCCGAACACCACGCGAGTGAAGGCGGAGTCGTTGTACTGATCTTGCAGGCGCTCCATGAACTTCACGAAGGCGCTGCGTCGCACGCCGGTCTTCTTGCTCAAGAGCTGGATGCGCTTGAAGGCCTCCTTCATGCGCACGCCGCTCGGGTCAACGACCTGCATCGGCTTGAAGAATACCCCGCGGAAAAATGGCGCGCCGTAGTACAGCACGTGCGCAAATGACCACAGCGCGGAGAGCTGCACCGCCAGGGGCTTACGCGGCTCCTTGGACAGCTTGTCGGCATACTCTTGGGACGAGTAGTAGCCGATCATATGAAAGTCGATGGCGATGTGGCGCGACTCGTCGCGGTTGATCAGGTTCATCGCGCGCTCGCTCATCGCGTCGTGCACGTAGTCGTTGATCGAGCGCAGCAGCGCGATGTCGAGGATCAACTCTCCACTGGTGATGTACGCATTCGCAATTTCCGCAGAGAGATATTTCACCGAGGCCACGAAATGCGGACGAAAGCGCTGCAGCGCCTCGTTCATTTCATAGGTCTGCAGCTTCCGGGTGTCGTAGTAGCGCGCGAGACGTTCGGCTGCTTGAGCGTGGCGCTCTTCGTCTTCGACGAAGGTGGCGAAGATGGCTTCGAGCGTGGGGTCCTCCGCGCGTCGCCGTTGCTCTTCGAACAGTGCACCGGCCAAGCGCTCGATGCCGGCCATGTCGGTGAAGTACTGAACGATCGCCCGCTCGTCATCGGCGGACATCGCCCGGGGGGAACCGCTCCAGTCGAGGTCTTCGACGTTCCACTGCTCGCGGCGACACTTTTCCAGCATGCGCTCAAGGTTCATAGGCGTGGCTCGAGTCTAGCATCTGAAGGCTCCTAAGTTCTGCGTCGGATGGGCGTACCATGACTTGGTAGTGCTGCTATGGTCGCGGCCATGGCCCTGGAGGACGGCGTTCGGATGCTGGTGGAGACCGCTGCGAGCTTCGTCACGCCTAGTCTCTCGGAGGAGGTACGTTCCAGTCTGACGTCACTGCTCGTCGGTGAGGAAGAGGCGGCACAGCGTGAACTGTTGCAGCGGCTGATGACGACGGGAGACGGCTGGGGCTACTTTCCGCCGAACCAGCTCGCGCGGCGTATCAACTACGCCCTCGGCGAACTGACGGTGAAGGCTGATTCGACGCTGCGTGGAGCCGAACACCTGCCGGTCTCCGGTACGCCTAGCGTGTACCTCGCGAATCACCTGTCCTTCTCCGACGCGAACCTGTTCGCGTACTTGCTCGAGCGCGAAGGACACGCAGCCAGCGTGGAAAAGCTCTGCGTCCTGGCAGGCCCGAAGGTCTTTACTGAAGCTTTCCGACGCTTCAGCAGCCTGTGCTTCGGTGCGATCAAGCTGCCCCAGAGTCCAAGCCGCGCATCGGGTGAGGCCGTCATGCCGCGCCGAGAGGTCGCTCGGCTGGCGGCGGAGACAATCAGCACGTGCGAGGAGCGCCTTCGCTCAGGGGACCACTTGCTGGTGTTCGTCGAAGGCACCCGCAGCCGTA
This sequence comes from Polyangiaceae bacterium, assembly GCA_020633205.1. Taxonomy (NCBI): domain Bacteria; kingdom Pseudomonadati; phylum Myxococcota; order Polyangiales; family Polyangiaceae; species Polyangiaceae bacterium. The sequence continues at coordinate 370,754 of JACKEB010000015.1, read as the reverse complement.
GCGCCGCCATGCAGCCTGCACTCGGCGCAGTGTCTCGTTACCTCGAGGTACCGGGGACTCAGATCATCCCGCTTGCGCTCACTGGCACCGAGCACCTGGTGCCAATCGGCGAAGAGCACGCGCACACCACCCACGTCGACGCACTGATCGGCAAGCCCCTCAGCGCCGAGGCGCTCGTCGCCGCTTCCGAAGGGAAACGTGGGACTCAGATGCACGCAGTGGGTCTGGCCATCGCGAGGCTCCTGCCCGAGTCGTATCGAGGCTACTACGGCGACGAAGACCAGCCAGAGCTCAAGGCGGCATCCGCTGCCCTAGCGGCGCTCGAGGACTGACCGCCGCGACCCGAGCGCGCCATGCTCATCCGAGCGCGTCGGTAATGTCAGAGCAGCGTGACGCGCATCAAGAGCGAGCTCTTGGACTGTAGCGCTGCGTTCTGCTTGCCCTTGCCCTTGCTCGGCGGCTTCTCTTGGGGGGGAGGAGCCTTCTTCGGCTGCTCCGGTTCTTTAGCGCGCTCCGCTTGGGCTTCTTTGCGCTTCTGCTCGACGAGGTCCCGGTGCTTCTTCTTCAGCTTGCCACCGGCGAGCAGCTCTTGCTTGAGCGATGCGTGGTACTTCACGACCCGCCACGTCTTCTTCTTTGGCTGGCACCAGCGGTTTTGCTTTGGGAAGTTCAAGCCCTGATAGCTCGCCAGCCATTGCTGGAACAGCGCGCTGCCGGTTTTTTCCTTGCAGAATTTCCGATTGCGAGTGATGAGCTTCGCTACCCAGCGTAGGTTCTCCTCACCCTCGAGGAGCTGCGACTTCACAGCCTTACACTCGTCGCTTGGGTGATTCACCGGGTCATCGTCGAGCTTGCAAGCGCCGATGTAGCGCGCCCGGATCTGCCCAAGCCCGTAGTCTTCGCCGTTTTCGCTAACCAGCTCGGGAAAGAAGCCTGTCTCGAAATGCACGATCGCGACGGCGCTCAAAGGATCGAAGTCTCGAGACTTTGCCTCGGCTTGGATCACCTTCGCGTAACGCTCGGCCTCCGGGTATGGAATGCCCGGCCGTGTGAGGTACATCGCGGCGATGATGACTGCGAGGGGGCGCAACATCAGGTCGCTGGGCTTAGCGCGAACGAGCGGCGCTTGCCAATCGCGGCCCGGCCGATGAACCGGAGCGAGCTAGAGGTCGCGCAGCTCAGACCAGGAGCTGTTCCAATAACTCGAAGATTTCCGCTTCGTTGGGATCGACGTTGCCGTCGCTCTCGATCAGCTTCTTGGCCGTATCGAGGAACAGCTTTCGGTGCTTTCTGGGCACGGTAGCCGGATCCACCTCCTCGGGCGTGGGAGGATTAGCGAGCCAGCCATCGACAAGCTTCGCCTCGTCCTTCTCCAGCTTCAGCTGCTTCACCAAGCGGTGGACGAACTGACGCTCCTGTTTCTGCACCTCGAGGTCCGCCCACGCGAACGCGCAAACGAACTTCAACAACAGCAGGCGGTCATCCTTGGACAGCGTCTCGAGCATCGCGCGGGAGCGTACTTGTTGCGCTGGCCGGTGACAATGCTCCCCGCTACTCGCGGGAGACGGGTCAGCCCTTGTCGACGGGAGCGAACTCCGGGGGCAGCTCGGAGCCTTCTCCCCAGAAGTACTTCTCGAGTTCGGTCATCCAGATGCGCTGGCCTTGCTCAGACGTCAGGTCGAGACGGTACTCGTTGATCAGCATCTTCGAGTGCTCCAGCCAACCTCGCCAGCCATCCTTCGAGATGTTGTCGAACACCCGCTGACCGAGCTCACCCTTGAAAGGGGGTTTGTCGAGTCCCTCTGCCTCACGGCCGAGCTTGATGCAGTTGACGGTACGAGCCATGGCGTGGGTTCTGGTCGTTTCCGCTGCCTCCGTCAACCGTCAGCCAGCCCCGTTGACTCTTTCTCGGGACTGGCACGGGGGGGTGGTGTTGCGGCGCCTACTCTTTCTCGGCGCTCGCACTGGGAGCTGGCACGGCGCCGGGACCCATCTCGGTGCGGATCTTTCGCAAGCGATCACGCAGGGCCTTGTCACTGACCAGGATGATGGCCTCGTTCAACAGCTGGCGCGCGCGTGTGGACTTTGGATGGCGGTTCGCGTGCTTCTTGAACAGCTCGATCGCCGTTTCGCGATCCGCCGGCGCACCCTCACGAATGTAGCCCGCGATGCGCAGCAGCGCGTCACGCTCGGCGTTGTAGTACTGAAAGGCAGCGAGCTGAAGCGGATCGCGGTCGCGGTTCTCCCCATGCTTCGCAGCTTCGACTGCAGCCATCACGCCGTTCTTTGGCTCGGCTGAACCGGAGGGTGCGGGCGAAGGAGCGGAGCTGGACAAAGCCGCGACGCTCGGAGCGGCGGAGGGAGTGGCAGCTGGGGGCTTGCCCTTGTCTCCCGCCTTTGGGTCCGCCCGTAGCACCAGCTTCTGCATGTAGGAGAGCTCGAGCTTCTCGCCGGCCGCTGCAGCGGCGTCGGCCGCCTCCGCTGCAAGCTTGAGGTGCTCGGCTGGTGCCACCGACTTTTCTTCGCCGACCTTGAGCGCTTCGCGCTTCGCGATGGCGGTGGAGCAAAGCGGCCGGTCCGCTTCTCCCAGAGCCATGCACTCGGGAAGAGCGGGAAACTGCTTCCAGCGCTTCAACCAATCGGCGCGCATCGCGTCGATCCGCGACCCGTCGGGTGCGTTGCTCGAAGGGCTGGTAGGCGCTGGTTTCGACTCATCGCAGGCCGAGGTCAGCACGGCTGAAGATATGCATGCGGAAATCAGCGCGAGCGGGACAAGTCTATTCATCGATAACATCGCTTCACAAAACGACCGCGGCCCGAGTGTGTTCCCACTCGGGCCGTCAGTCTTTCTATTTGTCTAGCAGGAGCCGATCACTCGCCGCTGGTTCCGTAGATCCCCTTCATGCTGGGATCCGCCATGCCGAAGTCGTGCATGGCTTGACGCATGAAGTCCGGCACCGAGACGAAGTCCACCAACTTCAGACAGGCCGCGCTGCTCTCACAGCTCGTACCCGACTTCAGCAGAGGCTGACCCGTGACCGAGTCCATCACCGGGACGTACCAGGTGACGCCGTTGTGGTCGACCTCAGTGGTCTGGTACGCCGCGTTGAGCAGCTCGTTCGCGTACTCAAGGATACGGGCACCAATACCGCGCTGAACCGTCTTGCACGCCGGAGAGCCGCTGGTGGTCTTGCCGAAGCAGAAGGTCTCCGACCCGTAAGTGCGGGCGATGTAGACCTCACCGGTGGGCATGTGGAACTCGATGCGGTTGTCGAAGCCAGGATCGCTGTCCGCGCCCAAGCTCCAGATCCCCATCTGGTCCAGCCAACGGGTCTTCTGGTTCTCCGGCAGGTAGATCAGGGTCCAGGCGATCAGGAACTTCTGCTGCTCCCAACCGATCTGGGGATCCAGTGCACGGCTAACCTCGGGCACGTTCGGCTTGAAGCTGGTTCCATCCTTGCCGTAGGCCGAACAGATCGAGGTGCCTTCGTTGGGGAAGCAAACTTCGGGGGTCGACGGCCACCAGCTGATCCAGCCGAGAGGCTGGGTCGGGTAACCCTCCGCGTCCACCACCGGCTTGCCACCCGCGGTCGCCGCAACGCGCGCGCCCTTGACCCAGCCGTCACCGGTCAGGTTGTTGGCGAGCCAACGACGGTAGCCGTCGCCGAACAGGTCAGCGAGAGATACCGAGCGGAAACGAGCGTCAACGAAGTCCGTCAGCGAGCTGCTGATGAAGTTGTCCACCGACTCGGTGAGCAACATCGTGGAGTAGACCTTGTCGTAGTACGAGCCCGCGTTGATGGTGAACTCGGAGTCGTACTCGCCGCGGTTGTCGGACAGGGTGTTGTTCACCAGCTTGCCGCCGATACCCACCGTGTTCCAGTAGCCCTGGGGGCCATCGGGAACGGTGAGGAGCGTGCTGCCCACCGGCACGAAGTCGTTCGCGACGAGGGGGGAGAACACGTTGGTGATACCAAGGTTGTTACCCTCTTCGTGCGGACCGGCGTTCGGGCGCTGCATCTGACGGGTGAAGTGATCGAACGCCATACCAGCGGCGAGCATGTTGTCGCCCCAGCCGAAGTAGTCGACGTAGAGGCCGAACGCACCAGGCTGGATGTTCTGGATGTTGTTGTAGATCAGGCCCAGACCCTTGGCGCCGTCACGCATCTTCGTGTTGTAGCGACTCAACACACGGTTGGCGGCGCTACGCACGCTGAAGGTGTTCCGGTTGCGACGGTAGTTGTCGAAGATGTGCCGCAGCTCCTGCTCGGAGATGAGGAACTCGAACAACTCGTAGGCGTCAGCACCCTGGTCGTGACGGTAAACCGCGAGGTTTCCGAGGTCTGCCCAACGGTCGGTTGCGAAACCGTAGGGGAAGCGGGTGCGGCCGTCGGGAGCGATGCTCGGGCCCGTGCCACCGGTCGCTTGCGCGTCGGTGTTACCAGCCTCGAACCCACCACCGCTCAGCAGATCCCAGTCCACGTAGCCGAGCCGACGCTGCTTGCAGCGAGTGTACTGCCCGTTCACGCGAACCAGGTGACCGTCGAGGGTCGGATCCCACTTGCCCTTGGTCGCCTCATCCCAATCGCTCGGGACGTAGTCCTCGACATTGACCGCGGTGCAGCCGTCGATGAGCTTGTAGACCTTGTTGAGCTGCGAGTAGTGGATGACCGGAGCTGCCTGGCCCGAAGGCTGAGGTGCGCTCTGGTAGATGTAGCCGAGGATGCCGCCGAACGAGTCGAGGATGGTCTCGTTGATCGCCGAGGCGAGAACGGTACCGTCCTTCATGTCGTCCTGGTTGAACACCGACGCGACGTCGCCGTACATCATCTTGGCGGCGTGGAAGTCGTATCCACCCAGGCCGACCATGTCCTGCGCGTAGTCACCGGCGTAGTCCATGATGGAGGAGTGGGACCACATGCCGATCATGCCGTCCTGCTCTTCCTGGGTTACCGGGTCGTAGTAACGCGGACCGACGCAGTTCTCTGCCTCAGCGCCCTGCGCCAGATCGGTGCACTCAGTGGTGACCGCGCCGTCGCGGGTACGCAGCTGCCAGTACTGCGGGCGGTAGTTGAAGGCGTTCGAGGAGCTCACGAAGTTGTGGCGGAAGCCAAACGTGTGACCCATCTCGTGCGTGATGACCGCGAAGTGCATCTTCTGCGCGACGTAGTTCTTCATCGCGTCCGCACGCTCGAGCTGCGTGTTGAGCGAGTCGTCCTTATTGAAGGCGCCGAACTTCGCCTCGAGCTTGTTCGCCATACCGGTCATTGCGGTGGGCGAAGGAGCAAACTCGTCAGCGTGGAGCAAGCAGGCACCGCGGTTTGCGAGGCCTAGCTCACCCAGCTCCTGCAGGTCGCGGAACAGGGTCGGGTTGATGCGACCACGCAGCGGCGAGGCGAACTCGAGAGCGGAGCCCGTGGGCAACGATCCCGAACCAGCCATCTGCTGCATCGCCGGAGTGATGAGCTCAGCTTCCGTCTGGCTGCCGTACGCCGTTTGCATGCGGGCGAAGTACTTCTGCTTCATGGCAGAGGTAGCTCCGACCGACGCGCGGGTGTTGCGAGCCATCTGGAGTTGCTGGACGACGCGCTGGTCGACCTTCGCATTCTCGTCGATTGCGGCGAGCCCGGTGTCGATGTCCTTGCCGATGGCTTGGAACATGTCGGCCTTGCGCTGGGTGACCTCAGCCTTGGTCATGGGCGCCATGGCACCGCCAGAGCTCATGATCTGTGCGGCCTTGTCCCAGTCCTTGACGAACTTACCGTCAGTGACGTCCGCCACCGACAGCTCGCCCTTGATGAAGCGGCTGACGTCGACCACGGACTGCGCGATGAAGTCCGTCGGCCAGGCCCAGACGTTGATGCTGGCGCTGATGGCTTCACCCGTGAGCGGGTTCGCGTACGTCGGACCGAAGCCCCACGGAGAACCAGTCTGGGGGGTGTTGATGACGTTCACGAGGTGACGACGCACATCGCCGATACGCACCTTGTACGCTGCCGTACACGAGTCGACCACGTGCTTCTCGGCATCCGTCAGGGACGCCTTTGCCTTGAGCACGTCGAGGCTCTGGCAATCGGTGGGCGTCACGTCACGGGGCAGACGAGCTTCGCCGGGAGCACACTCGGCCGGGTCATCAGCCGCGATCGGGCTGTGGCAGAGGATGACGACGTCCTTCATCATCGCCATGGCCTTGAGCGCCCTACCCTCGGCATCGCCGTCCGCGTAGCCGCGCTTGGCGATGGTGCTGTCCGCTACGCCTTCACAGGCCGCCGTGTCCCAACGCTTGCTGGGGTCGGCAGCGCCGTTCCGCGCGCGGCAGGCATCGACCTCACGCCAGATGGCGAGAGCGTCTTCGTTGCTGTCCATCTGTCCGTGCGGAACCGGGAATGCGTCCTCGCAGTCGGTGCGGCCGGTGCGGTAACACTCCGCGTTGCGCGCCGCCTGGACGGCCAAACGCATCGCTACGTCCCACTCCTGGGTCGCCCAGTAGGTGCCCTCCCAGTAACGGTAGTCGCTCTTGTTGGTGTAGTACCAAACGATCGGGTCCACCTCGCGCTGGGCGAAGGGCAGCGTGCACTTCTGGCTGAAGGTGTCGCACTGCGAGCCACCGCCCACGTTCGCGCACTCGTCCGCGGTGCCGTCCTTGTTTTCGTCGCGATTCGGATCCGCGCCAACGGGAGTGGTCGTGGGAGTGAAGCACTCGGTCGCGCCAGTCATCGCCTCTGGATCGGCGTAGGCGTGGCTGCGCTTCCAGATGTTGTAGCGCGAGATGAAGCGACGCCACTGGGTGTCCACCATGCCGTAGTTCCGCGCGAAACCGCGGCGGTCCTTGGTGAAGGCACCGGCGGCCTGGAAACGGAAGCCGTCCCAGTCCTCGGGCTGGTAGTCCTTGTCCTGAACCTTCCAGAACGAGTGACGGATGGTCAGCTCCTGGGGGTTGCAGTTACCGGCCGGAGCCTGACCGCCAGAGAAGTCCGCGTCGAAGAAGCAGACCGGCACTTCGCCGTAGCCCCACATGCCACCGAGATCGATGGTCTGAGGCTTCGCCCACGCCTTGGTGGTGACGTCGAAGTAGTCCTTCTCGAAGTTCGGCGCGTTCTCGTCCTTGGGATCGTTAACGTAGTAGCCGGTCTCTTCGTACTGGTAGGCACCGAAGAAGATGCCGTAGATGGCGAGCGTGTCGAAGTCGTAAGCCTCGGTGATGAGGTTACGCGACCAATCCACGCGGAAGTACTTGCGCTCGTACCAGGGCGCGTCCGACGTGTTCTCTTCGATCACGTTCAGCTCTTCGCCCGTTGACGGGTTGTAGCTGCGCTTGATGTCGAAGTGCCCCTGGATGTTGAAGGCGTAAATGACCTGGCCGTCATTCGTCTCCATACCAGCGCCCTGGCCGTCCGAGCCGTCGATGCGCTCGTATGCCAGGCGACCGATCAGGCGGTCTTCGGTGATCTGCCAGCGGATGATCGACAGGTCGTTGGCGTAGAAGCCGTCGAAGAACGCGTCTTGCGTCGCGCCATAGCCGATGTCGAGCACGGTGCCGTTGGCATAAAACGCGGGGTTATCTGCTTCACTTTGCAGATCCGCACCCACGAAAAAGCTCTTCTCGAGGGCGTTGGGTTGCACGCGGTTGATCGGCTCTCGCTCCTCGGCACACCCGAGAGTCGCGAGCAGCCCGACTGACGCTGCAAGCAGTGGCCGGGTCCATTTAAGAGTCATGAGTTCTCCTTCGAACGAACGGGGTTAGCCGTGTCGGTTCCAGCGCAGACGGCGCCAGTGACCGTGTTAAGCAACAAGCAGGCCAAATTGAAAGCTCTGCAATTTCAAGAACTTGAAGAATTGCCGCTGAAGTGCGTTAGGGAGCTAACCACCGGCCCCGTCGCTCGACGAACACCGCCAACTTCCGCACACGCCCCACCGGGGCGCTTGTGATAGTTGGGTTTCGAGCGCTTGTTAAGACCCTGTAGAGGCAGGTAGGCACTTCGCATACCGCCGTAGCCAAGCCTGCCAGCCACATCGGAACCAACCGCTGCACACCTGAGACAGAGTGAGAATTCGTACAGCGCCGCCGAGGGGTCCTCAGGCGCGATTCTGCACTTTACTGCTGGCGCCGCGTACGCGCACTTCAACGGCGCGTGCATGGGCTTCGAGGCCTTCGCAGCGAGCCAAGTCGGTGATCGCTGACGCTTGCTCAGAGAGCGCACTGGCTTCGTAGGTGATCATCGAGCACCGCGTCACGAAGTCGTAGATCCCCAAGGGAGAAGCGAAGCGCGAGGCACCGCCGGTTGGCAACACATGGGACGGTCCAGCGACATAGTCCCCGGCGGCTTCTGGTGTGTGGTGCCCCACGAACAAGGCCCCAGCGCGACCAATCTGATCAGCCAACGCCCGCGCGTCTCGTGTCTGCACGGAAACGTGCTCCACCGCGAGCTCTGTCGCCACCCGAGCCAGCTGCGTGCGGTCCTGAACCACCAGCGCGAAGCCATGATCTTGCACGGAGCGCTCCGCAACCGCGCGCCGCGGAAGCTGAGCGAGCTGCTCTACGAGCTCGCGATCGACGGCGTCGACTAGCTCGCTCTCCGTGGTCACTAGCAACGGATACGCCGCTTCATCGTGCTCCGCTTGAGACAGCAAGTCTGCGGCAACGACGCGCGGATCGGCGCTCGCGTCGGCAACCACCAGGATCTCACTCGGCCCCGCGATGCTATCGATGTCTACTTCGCCGAACACCAGGCGCTTGGCAGCGGCAACGTAGATGTTTCCGGGACCGACGATCTTGTCGACGCGGGGCACGCTTTCGGTGCCGTACGCCAACGCCGCGATCGCCTGCGCTCCGCCAGCGTTGAGTATCGCCGTGACGCCCGCGAGGTGACACGCGGCGCGCACCTCGGGAGCCGGATCGGGCGTGGCGACGATGATCTCGGGTACCCCGGCGACCTGCGCGATGACCGCGCTCATCAACACGCTCGAGGGGTAACGCGCCTTGCCACCCGGCGCGTACACGCCGACGCGGCCGAGGGGCTCCACGCGCGTTCCGAGAGAAACACCGCCGCTGGTGTACTCGAAGCCGCCCAGAAATTCCTTCTGGCGCTCGTGGAACTTCCGGATCCGTGCGGCAGCGAACTCCAGGGCAGCCTGCACTTCTTTCGGGAGACTCGCAAGCGCAGCCTCACCCCCAAAATCCCTCTCTAAGAATGCCTCGACTTCACGTTTTTCGAAGCGCGCGACAGCGGATCGGAGCGCGACGTCGCCTTCCTTGCGAACCACAGCCAAGATCTCTCGCACCGCCGGTTCGACGCGCTCGAGGTCGGACTCGCCCCGGCGCACGAGGCGCGAAAGCAACGCATCGAACTCAGGGCTAGGTTGTGCGGCTCGCTGGAGCATCGCGGCTCGGTCGGGCATCGCGGAAGGCTAGATCCAGAGTCGGCTCGAGGCGAATCAGGTCCAGTGCCCCGCCTTCATGGCGGCCGGGTCGTACTCACGGATCCTCGGCCCCACGGACTCTCTGAAGACGCTTTCGTTGTCCATGTCGAAGTCGTCTTCATCGAAGTCACACGCCACTTCCACCGTGATCGCGAGGATACGCAGGAACATGGCGAAGCTGGACGCGCAGAGCCGCGGCTTCCAGGTGTCTGTGCCGCTCATCGCGGTGTAGACCGGGCAATCGCCTTCGGCGTCGATCTCGCTCACGTCGAGGAAGTAGGGATCGCCAAGCAACGCGCTGTGCCCGACGATGACCCAGGTGGGGCGCCAGCCGTTGGCGGCAGGGCTGAGCAACAGCTCGCCCTCCTCGGTCAGGCAGAAACCCTGCTGCTCCTCCAGGAACTCACCCGACGGCACCAAGCGCACGCGCTCGGAAGGGGTGACGGTTTCCACATCGACAGGGTCCGATTCCAGCAGAAACTCCCGGTAGCGCCGGGGGAGCTTGAGCTGCTTCTTCAGCGAGTCCACCAGGGCGGGATCCGCCGCTCCGAAGCTCGGGGAGAGACCCCGCTGTTGAAAGGATGCCTTGAGGGCTGAGATGGATTCGGCGAGATCGCTGTCCACGTCGCGACCCTTCGCGCAGCGCCTTGGATATGGCGCTGGTGGTGGGAGCCACGGCTTGCGGCTCCGAATTGTTTGTTCGCTCTCCTACTGAGCGCGACAGGCTGACTCGCGGGTGCTTGCGCGGGACCGCTGGTCCACGCCTCAGCCGGCGTGAACCGTGCCCAATCGCGCCTTTGCAGGCGAGAAAGAGTCCGTTTAGGGGAGAGGCAAGCCTAGTGCAATCTCCGAGACATGCATACTCGATTTGAGGATTGTTCCCCGAGGCTAGCCAGAGGCGGGAGAACCAGCTGCCCAGGCCGGTGCCTTCGTGAGACTCGAGGCATGGCGTGACACCTTGTCGCAGGAGTCAGCGTTCGAAAAACGGCGAGCGATGGCGCCTGCGGTGGCGGCGGGCGAGTTCCACGTAGTCCAGCTCCCGCGCGTCGCTCGGACGCTCGATACGCTCCGGCGGTCGCTCGACGTAGCCGGCCAGAGTCTGAACCATCTGGGTCAAGCTCTCCTTGGCTGGTACGGGGCCGCTTGCGATCAGCCCGGCAAGGCTCTGCTCCAGATGCCCAACCAAATCCCCCGCGACGTGCCCGCGACGCATGAGGTCGTGGTAGCTCCGCGCCAGCGCGTGGGCGTCGAAGCGTTGCCGCAGTGCGAACTCCGAAGCGACGCGCAGCACCGCATCGGGTCCCAGCAAGCCGTCTTCGCCCAGCACGAACGCGGCTTGCAGGTAGTTGTAGAAGGGCACCACCCGGGCGCCGTAGGCATTGAAGCGGCTCGGCGGCGTCTGACGCTCCAGGTGGATCAAGATGCGGCGCTGCATCGGACTCCGGCGAATCGCTCCGAGGGCCTGCAGGCAGTCCGTTTGAACGTCGGAGTAGACGCGTCCGGCCGCCAGAATGCGCTTTAGTTGCACGCTATCAATCTGACCGTCGCAGAGGTCCGCGAACAGCGAATACACGAAGGCATCCGCCTCTGCGTCATCGCCAACCAGCACTTCGCGGCCGCTCAACGGTGTCACGCCTTCTGCGGCCGCTTCAACACCCCGGCGCTCGGTGACCTTGCTCTTGAGCAAGACCGGCAGCTTGTACCCCAGCTGGTCTCTTATCGCGCGGAAACGCAGCCGGAGAGCGTTCGAGAGGTTCGGCTTGAGCGTTAGTTCGTCCCAGCGGACGCGATCGATGCGCAGCTTCTCCTCGAGGCGACCGCGCATCTGGCGCGGACTACCGCTCAAGATGTGGATGTACGCGCCGGAGCGCCCGAGCTCCCGCAACACCGAAGCCGCCCCTGGTACAGATCGCTTCTGATCCGGCCGCTCCAGAGCGGTCTTGATCAGATCGCGTGGAGTGTCGAACTCAGTGCGCAGGTAGGTCTTGTCCAAATCCCAGCGCGCGACGAAGCGGGGCAGTTGCTGCTCTGCCATCCCCCGCGGTGTAGCGACGCGACGCCCCGGTCACAAAGGGTTTGCGACCGCGGACGCCGAATAGTGCCCATTCTCGTGCCGGCCCGGCTCAGGAAGCCCAGTCGCGGCGCATCGTCTCGAGAGACAACAAGAGCTCGTGTGCCCCGGATTTGCGAGCCACCTCGATCGCCTCGTTGATGTATTCGAAGGCCTCGTCGGAGCGCTTGCGGCCATGGGCAACGTGGGCGAGCGCGCTGAGCACCCGCGCGCGGTCCGTACCGCTGGGGCCTGCCAGATCCAGCGCCTCGCGTAGAACACCCTCAGCGTCACTGAAATTGCCCGCGCGAGTCAGAGCGTCTCCGAGCTTACGGCTGAAGATGAGCACCGCGCGCAGCGGGTCGTCCAACTCACCTCGAGCGATCTCTTGCCGAGCCAGCTCGAGTCCGCGGCGAAGCGCAAGCACCGCAGCCTGCGTGTCGCCACGGGCAGAGGCACGGTCGGCGACTTGCTCCAACAGGAGCAGCGCTTGGAAGGAGTCCTGGGAGTAGAAGGCGTGGAGCGCGTGGGCTTCGATCGGCGCCCCCGACTCCTCGCAAACCTTTACCGCACGGAAGTGTAGGTCGCGGCGCACTCCAGCCGGCACCGCCGCCAACACCACGTCACGGATCAGCGGGTGCGAAGTCGAGAGCGTACCCGCGTGACGCACCACCATACCCGCCTGAACGAGCTGGTTCAGCGCACCGAGCACGTCACTGACGTTTGGCACCATGGTGCCGAACGCGATGGGTTCCACCTCGTCGCCGAGCACCGCGACGGCTTGCAGCACGCGGCGCGCATCAGGCTCCAGCGCGGCCACGCGATCAGCAACGAGATCTGCGAGGCGGGTGGGAGGCTCCTTACCCCCTTCGAGGGTGAAGCGGATCACTTGCTCGACGTACATCGGGAGTACCCCGCGCGCCCCCGCGTCGCCAATCGCACGCAGCCGCTCTCCCGGGCGGCTCGCCTTGAGCAGCCGGGAAACGGCGGGGGTTGGCAGGCCGCTGATGACGCGGGCGGCGTGAGCAGCTCCCCAGCCGGTTTCAAACCCGGGAACGTGAGCCGCGAGGATCAGGGTACGCACCGCCGGCGGCTCGCCGAGCGCGTCCGCGAACGCACTTCGACTCGCGCCATCCATGCGATGCAGATCGTCCAACGCGACGATCACTGCCCCGTTCGTCTGCTGACGGGCCTCTCCGAGTGCCCAGCGCAGCGCTTCCGCCAAGGCAAAGCGACGCTCGAGCACACTACGTCTGTCGTCGTCTCTCGGCCCTTCGAAGACCTCGCGGATTGCCGCAGCCACCTCGCTGGGCGCGTCCGTGACGTCGGGCATCGATGCGCCGTTCTTTCGACGCTTTAGCAACACGCCGAGGGTTTCCCGCAGCGCGTAGTAAGCGACCTCGGCTCCATGGGGATCCGGCGTCGCGTAGACGACCAGATCTCCGGCGCTCTCTGCGCGCCCCAAGAACTCTTTGAGCAAGCGCGTCTTGCCGGCACCCGATTCGCCCACCAACCGCGCCCCAGACACCTCTTCGATGAGCTGGTCGCGGCGATCCGCGAGCCACGCGAGGTCTTCGTCGCGCCCCACCATTGGCAAAGGTAGCGACGGCACCGAGGGCGCTTCAGGCACGACGCTATTCAGCGGCAAGCGAGCGCCACACTCGCCGCAGAACTTCTGCAGCGGCACGACGGACTCACAGGCTGGGCACTGAACGCTGCCCGTAACCGGCACTGGCGGAACGCCGCTCGAGCGCTCCTTTTCCTCTGCCTCGACCAGGTCGATCGCATCCTTCAGCGCGTCGGCGAACTCGAGCGCATCCTGGTAACGATGCTCTGCGTCCTTCTCGAGCGCCTTGCTCACAACGGAGACCAGAGGCTCCGGGATGTTGCGCTCTGGGGCCACCTGGGTTGGATCCGGCACGGGGATCGACAGGTGCATCATCACCACTTGCGTTGGGCTCTCCGCCTCGAAAGGCAGGCGGCCCGTGAGCAGCTGGAACAGGATCACGCCGACCGCGTACAGGTCGGTGCGTCCGTCGATAGGATCGCCTCTCCCCTGCTCCGGCGCCATGTAGTCGGGCGTGCCACAGACGATGCCAGGACTGGTGACGTTGGGCATCGTCGCGTCCTGCTTCAGCTTGGCCAGGCCGAAGTCGACGACCTTGACGTGATCGCCACCGCGCCGAAGCGGCTCGCAGAGGATGTTCTCTGGCTTCAGGTCGCGGTGCACGATGCCCATCTCGTGGGCATCGGAAAGCGCAAACAACACTTGTCGCAGAATATCTACGATGCGCACGAACGATAGCGGCCCGTCCTCGTAGGCAACTCGCGCGAGGTCTTTTCCTCGCAGAAACTCCATCACCAGATAGGGCTGCCCGTCGTCGGTGCGCCCGAAGTCGATCACGCTGATCGAGTTGGGGTGATTGAGCTGGGACGCGGCGCGCGCTTCGGTCATGAAGCGCAGGGCGGAGTTTTCGTCGCTGAGCAAGTGAGGATGGATGATCTTCACCGCGACGGTTCGTCCGAGTACGCGTTGCTCGGCGCGGTACACCCGCCCCATGCCGCCAACGCTGAGCAAGTCGAGGATCAGGTAGCCCCCAGGTAGCTCCTGTCCGATCAACTTGTCGTCAGTGGCTGTGGTGCGAACACTGCCGACGGGAAATCCGCAAGCCGGACAGTATTTGTGCTCCTCGGCGCACTGCGTTCCGCACTGGGGGCACGGTCGCATCGCTGAGTAACTTACCATCCCCGCAGGGGTTTGGGGTGAAGGGGAAACACGGCTAGCCCCGGCCGATGCACTTTTTCTTCTGAGTGCCGCCAGACCCTCGCCGGGGGTGGGTTTTGGGGGGGAGGGTGCAACATGAAGCGATAGTGATCGGTGCGGAAGAGGATCAGTGGGAGGAGCACTGCTAGATTGTCTCGCGAATGCGGCAATCGCACGCGGGGGGGCATCCGACGTTGAGAAGGGCCCGCCACCTATTGAAGTGGCTCAGACGCGAGCAGGTGGCGCTTTCCGAAGGAAGCAGTCAGTCGGCGATTCTCCTCGGGAAGTTCAGGCTTTCGGGGTAGGGTCCTGAGAGCAATGGCCGCCCCGAGAGTCCGACTCGGCGATCTGCTCGTAGAAGCCCAGATGATCACGCGCCAGCAGCTCGATGAGGTGCTGGAGCGTCAGCGCGAGGATCGTCGACGCCTCGGGACCCTGCTCGTGGAGTCCGGCTTGATTTCGGAGACGCAGGTCACCCAGATCTTGAGCCAGCAGCTGTCGGTGCCCTGGGTCTCGCTTTACCATATCGATTTTTCGCGCCAGCTGCTGAACCTGGTCCCAAGCCAGGTCGTGGAACGCTTCTGTTTGGTCCCAATCTTCGTCCGCCGTGTGCGCGGACTCGGGCAGACGCTCTACGTGGCCATGGATGACCCGACGGACGAAGCAGCACTGGAGCAAGTGCGACAGTTCAGTGGCCTTCCGGTGCGCGCAATGATCGCGCCTCCCTCGGACATCCGCGCAGCCATCCGCGTCTACTACGGCACCACGACCGCTGGGGGCGCGGAGCCTTCTGATCCCATGGCGGTGCCAACCACCGCGGAGCCCAAGCGCCCTCCCCCCAAGCCGCCACAGCCGCCTCGCAAAGAAGCTCCGTCGGAGCTCGACATCGAGGTGGAGGTCGAGAGCCCGGAGCCACCACTGGCGCAAGCCGCTGTCTCCGAGGGCTCGCCGGAGGTCGCCGGCCCAACCTCAGAGGCAGCGCCGCCAAGCACCAAGCTCTCGGCTAGCGAACCGCCAACGCCAAGCGACGCGAGCGACACACCCGACCAGGGCGAAACAGAACCCCCGCCGGCAATGGCCGGAGCGCCGAGCGTAAACATCCCACCGAGCTCCCATCCACCTGATGTGGCGCCCGCAGCCGAACCTGAAGCCACAGCCGAAGTGCCCCAAGACTTTCTTGCCGGCGGCGCGGAGGATATCCCCACGGAAGCACCTCCCGCAGTATCTGCCGCGACTCCGAGTTCGCCACCCAGCTCGCAAGGCGCCGACGGGGGCTACACAGGTCTTGAGCCAACGCCAAGCAGCCGCGCACCGTCCCAGCCGGACGAACCGCCCCGCAGTCTGACCCCTGTGCCGGAGAGCTCCCGAGTTCCCGCGCGCGACGTCGTGATGCCCCAGCCACGCACGGGCAAGACGCCTCGCATGGTGTCGCTTACCCTGCTGGACGGAACGACGATCAATCTGCCGGCACGCTCCGCGCAGTCACCCCGCGCTGAGCCTGAAGCCGAAGTGGAGCCAGCCGAAGCTGGTGAAGATCAACTCACCGCACGAGATCTAGTGGCGGCGCTACGCGCTGTTTCCCACGGCGCTGACGCAACGGAAATCCTCGGGGAAAACGCCCGTTGGGAGTCGATGTTTGCGGCTTTGCTCTCGCTACTGCTGAAGAAGCGACTCATCGCCGACTGGGAGTTCGTCGAAGAATACAAGCGCGTCTAGCTGGTCCTCCGGGAACAGCTAGGGGCTAAGCGCTCAACGAACGGCGCGCTGGGCTCGCAGCGCGGCGATCTCGTCAGCGCCAAAGCCTGCGTCGCTGAGGATCTGGTCGGTGTGCTCGCCTTGCTTCGGTGCCGGGCGCGGCTCCAGGTCGAGGGGCGTCACCGGAGTGCGCACCTGCTTGACCACACCGTCGGCGGTCTCGACGTCGAGGAACACCTTGCGTGCTTTCAAGTGAGCGTCGTCAAACAGCTCGTCTGGACGCAGCACGGGCTCGAGGCACACGTCGTGCTTGTCGTTCAGCGCTAGCCACTCGTCCCGCGTGCGGGAGGCAAACAACGCCGCGAGCTTTGCTTGTAACTCTACCTGGTGCGCCCCTGGTACGACGTAGCTCGCATCCACCGGCATCTCCACAGCGTTGAAGAACGCCTGGAAGAACTTCGGCTCCAGTGCTCCGAACGCCACCGACCCGCCGTCCTTGGTCTGATAGGTGCGATAGATCGCGAGTCCACCAGTGAGCATCTCGTTGCCTCGCTCGACGCTCTCTCCCCCCATGAGCTTGGCCATGACCGGGAGCGCGAAGGGGACCACGCTTTCGATCATCCCAATGTCGATGAGCTTCCCCTCCCCGGTCAGCTCGCGCTCGCGCAAAGCAGCCAGGATGGCGATCACGCACCACATTCCGCCACTCACATCCGCCAGCTGGAAGGAAGGCGTTGCAGGTGCCTGATCCCGCGGGCCCATCGCACCCAACAGGCCCGCACGCGCCATGTAGTTCAAGTCGTGGCCAGCACGCTGAGCGAGGGGCCCCGTCTGGCCATAGCCGGTCAAGGCACACACGATGAGCTTCGGGTTCAGCTCGCGCAGCACGCTGTGTCCAACCCCGAGTCGATCGAGCACCCCAGGACGAAACTGCTCGAAGACGACGTCGTAGTTCATCACCATGCGTTTCAGCGCGGCAACGCCCTCAGGCTTCTTGAGGTCGAGCACCATGCCGCGCTTGCCGCGGTTCAACGTGTGGAACATCAACCCGGTGTCACCCTGCATGGGTGGCGTGACGCGGGTGTAGTCACCAGCAGCGGCGTCTTCGACCTTATCTACGGTGGCGCCCAAGTCCGCCAACACCACAGTGGCAAGTGGCCCGGGGAGGAGACGAGTCAGATCGAGAACGCGGATGCCGTCGAGCGCTGCCATGCAATGGAATTACACGGCAGCGCGCGGGGGACCAAGCGTATCGATACGGGAACGCCGAGGACGAAACCCGTAGCGACTGGAATCAGACTACGGGCCTAGCGAAGGTCGGCGCGATGCGCGGCGACCCATGGACTCATGCCGGATCCATTCTGCGTGACCCCGGCCGATCCGTTGGTGCGCTCGTACGCCGCAACGGCAATGGCCCGCGCAAGCGCAGCGCGCTCCTCAGCGTTCAACGTCGTGCCACCCAGCAGCACGTCGCGGAAGCGATCGATGAATCCGGTGTCGTAGTGCCCCGCGACGAACTCCGGGTGCTCGAACAGGCGCTCATGGAACGGAAGGTTGGTACGAATACCGCTCACCAAGTACTCGCCGATGGCACGGCGCATGCGCTCTACGGCCTGAGCGCGCGTTGGAGCCCAAACACTCAGCTTCGAGATCAGCGGGTCGTAGTTGGCGCTGATGGTGCAGCCTTCGTAGGCGCCGGAGTCATCGCGCACTCCAGGACCAGAGGGGGTGAGGAGGCGAGTGATCTTTCCCGGGGACGGCAGGAAGCCCGTCGCGGGGTCCTCCGCGTAGATGCGGCACTCGATGGCGGCGCCGCGACGCTCGAGGTCCTTCTGCTCGAACTCCAGAGGCAGTCCAGCAGCGACACGCACCATCTCCCGCACCAGGTCGACGCCAGTGATCAGCTCGGTCACGGGATGCTCCACCTGCAAGCGGGTGTTCATCTCCAAGAAGTAGAAGCTCTTGTCTTGTCCCAACAGGAATTCGAATGTCCCTGCGGAAAAGTATCCGACCGCCTTTGCACCCTTGACCGCCACCTCGCCCATCTTGTGGACGATCTCTTCGTCGATGGCGGGGCAAGGCGCTTCTTCCACCACCTTTTGGTGACGACGCTGCACGGAACAATCGCGCTCGAAGAGATGCACCATGTTGCCGTGCTTGTCTCCAAGCACCTGGATCTCCACATGGCGCGGCTGAATGATCGCCTTCTCGATGTAGACGGTCTCATCACCGAAGGCCTTCTTGGCCTCACTCCGAGCGCGCTCGAGAGCCGGGCCTAGCTCCTCGGGCTTGTGCACGAGGCGCATGCCCTTACCGCCGCCACCGGCAGTCGCCTTGAGCATCACTGGGTACCCGATACGCTCCGCCGTAGCCAAGCCCTCTTCGACCGTGTCTGCATTTCCGCCAGGAACAATGGGTACTCCGGCAGCAGACATCTTGTCGCGCGCGGCGGTCTTCAGACCCATGTCTCGCATCGCGCCCGGGGGCGGACCGATGAAGGTCACCCCAGACGCTTCGCACGCCTCGGCGAACTCCGCGTTCTCACTCAAGAAGCCGTAGCCTGGATGCACGCCGTCGCAGCCAGCTCGCTTGGCGACGTCCAAGATCTTATCCGCGCGGAGATAACTCTCCGCCGCAGCTGCGGGGCCGATGTGATAGGCCTCGTCGCAGACGCGTACGTGGAGGCTCTCGCGGTCGGCGTCGCTGTACACGGCGACCGAGCGAATCCCCATCTCGCGCAACGTGCGTGCGACTCGAACTGCGATTTCCCCCCGGTTTGCGATCAGGACCTTCTTGAGCATGGCGAGCGCGTATAGCACGCGTCGCGCCAAGGACCCGGGCCGGTTGTGCCCCGGTCTTGACGCCCGCCGCCAAGTGGGCAGGACGTGACCACCAAACGGCTGGCGGCGCAGCAGGTGCAGTTTCCCTGAATGTTTCCAGCAAAGCTGACCAAGGGGTCGCTTTTTGATCCGGTCAGGCGCCCGATGCCGAGCTAAGCTCCGCCGATGCTTGGGCGGATTCGTTGGGTACGCGGACCACTGCTGCTTGTCCTGGTGGCTCTTGGGGGCTTGGGTATGGGCTGTGGTGAAGCGGCGCCGGACGAGGGCGCGGCCACACAGGCTGGACGCCTGGCCCACCCCGGCCCGTGGCAAATCCCCACGGAAACGCTTGCCATCGGAGACACGCAATACGTCGACTACACCGGCGCAGGGCCGTGGAACAACGGCGCGAGTTGCGCCGGCGGCATCACGAGCGGCGGGGAGATCGTACGCCAGTACCTGTACGACCACTTCCCCCAGATCGCGAGCATCGGTGGCTATGCCTGTCGACAGAACACCGCGAACCTGAGCGAGCTCTCCGTTCACGGTACGGGCCGTGCCCTCGACATCATGATCCCCGTCGTCGGTGCAGATTCGGATGCTGACAACGACGCGGGCGACCCCGTCGGTAACTGGCTAATCGAGAACGCCGAAGCGATTGGGATCCAGTACATCATCTGGGATCAATGGACCTGGAACGCTTCGCGTGGCGCCGGTTCGAAGGACCGCGCATACACTGGACCGAACCCCCACGTGGATCACCTTCATGTGGAGATCAGCGTCGCAGCGAGTCAGCACACGAGCGATTGGTTCTCTGGCCTCGTGACGCCACCAGCGGTGCCTGATTGCGATGTCGTGCCCGCCGAAGGGCGCATCATCGACGAGCGGGACAGCTGCTTCGCCGCCTACGGCCCCGGTCAGTTCTGGCGCAGTGAAGAGGGCGTCGGCTACGACGGAACGCTGCTGTGGACCAACGCCTATGACAGCGTGGATCCGTCGAACTGGGCACGTTGGCATATGGACTTCGCGGTCGCCGGTCGCTACCAGCTAGAGGTCTACATCGACCCCGCTTTTGGTGTGCACAAGGAGACCACCTACGCCATCGCCCATGGCGGCCTGGAAGACGCTGTCGTGATCGATCAATCCCAAGCGAGCGGCTGGGTGTCTCTGGGTGAGTTCGATTTCAACGCGGGCGCAGATCAAGACGTGAGTGTGTACGACACCTCGAGCTCGCCGCCTGGCGACGACCAGCACATCGCCGTGGACGCGTTGCGAGTCGTACCCGCTGGCAGTGATCCGGGTAACGGAACCGGCGGCGCGAGCGGCAGCGGCGGTACCACCGGCGAAGGTGGGACGGGCGCCATCAGCGGAGGCAGCGCCGGCAGCGAAGACCCCGGGGCAGGTACCTCGGGTGCAACCGTGACGCTCAAGGGTGACTCGAGCTGCGGCTGCAGCACTCCTGGTTCCTCGCGGAACACACCTTCGACGCTCGCCTTGGCACTCGGACTCGCGCTGCTAGGGCTGCGGCGCCGACGCCAGAAGTAGCCGTCGCGAGGTCGGCGGGGGCCTCACCAGTCGGTGCAAGCGAACTTCAGACAGGGCTCTGGGTTCGCTTGCTTCGCATCCGCCTGATGCGACTCCCAACGTTCCTTCTCGGCTTGAGTCGCGACCAGCGTATTGATGCGCTTGCTCAGGGCGGCGACGCGTTGCTGGAGGTCCTCGCGAGCCGCCTCACGCTTCTCGAAGAACGCCTTGGCTTCGTCGCTGGAGCCTCCGCAGCGCGGTGGCAGGCGGCGAAGCGACTTGTCGATTCTCAAGAGCCCTTCTGCGAGCTTCCGCCACTGGAGATCACACGCCTGATCCGTGATCTTGCAGGAGTCTGGGAGCGTGGCCGTGAGCTCGGTGATGCTCTTCCGGATCTCCGCCACGGCTTCGCGGAGGCTCTTGTAGTTTTCTGCGGCGACATCCCCAACGCCCGCTGGCGTACTGAGGTCCGGGCCTTCGCTTGGCGGCTCGGGCGTAGCGCTCGAGCTAGCCGTCGGTTCAGGCGTTGCCGATGGGGTCGCGGTGGGTGGCGCAGTGACCACCGGTGGCGCGGTCGGGTCCGTCGTTGAGGACGGTTGCCCTTCCGGCGGTCGCCCCGAGTTGTTGCAACCCAGAGCGGTCAGCGCCGAGCTCACGAAAAATGCACGTCGGCGTAGGATTTGTGCGCGATCCGAGTCCTTGGGGTCCATCTGCCCCTGAGTATGCCCGAGTCTGCCCTACGCCTGCTATACACCCCGCGTGAACGACGAGCAGGAAGCGATCATTGCGGTCTCCGAGCTAGCTCGTCGCATGAAACATGCACTCAGCCGCAGCGTTGGCCGGGTCTGGATCGAAGGCGAGATCGCTCACCTCAAGCGCTCGCAAAACGGCCACGTCTACTTCTCGCTGAAGGACGTCGCGGAGGGCGCGGTGGTCGAGAGCGTCATGTATCGCATGAACGCGAGCCGGGCCTGGCGCTACCTGCAGGACGGCGCGCGCGTCCAGGTACAAGGCAAGCCGGATCTGTGGATCCCTCGCGGGCGACTCCAGTTCGTCGTCGATCGCCTGCGCCCCGCGGGCCGCGGTTCCCAGCTCGAGGCCCTGGAACGCTTGAAGCTCAAGCTTGCCGCAGAGGGACTCTTCGCGGACGAGCGCAAACGCCCGCTGCCAAGCTCACCGCGCGTCGTCGGGGTGATCACCAGCGAACAGGGCGCGGCGATCCACGACATCATCACCGTGGCTTTCCGTCGAGGCGGCGCACACATCGTGCTCGCTCCAGCCCAGGTGCAAGGCGAGCAAGCCGTGAGAAGCCTGCTCTACGCCATCGACCTGGTGGAGCGGCACCCGCAACTCGACGTGCTGATCATCGGACGCGGGGGCGGCTCCGGAGAAGATCTGATGGCCTTCAACGACGAGCGCTTGGTGCGTCGCTTGGCGAAGGTTCGAGTGCCGATCGTGAGCGCGGTGGGCCACGAAGTGGACCTCAGCCTCACTGACCTCGTCGCAGATATCCGCGCGGCAACGCCGTCCCAGGCCGCCGAGCTAGTGGTCGCAGACCGAGCCACGCAGAAGCGCGAACTACGAGACGCACAGCGTCACCTGCTCCAGGCCGTGCGACATCGCCTCAAAGACGACCAGCACGTGCTTTCGCGCCTCGAACGACGACTGGGAGATCCGCTGCGCCTAATTGGTGAACACGCGCAGGAGGTAGACGACCTGAGCGAGCGGCTAGAAGCGCATGTTGCCCAGCGACTGAAGCGTCAGCGCACCACCTTCGTCGGGCTAGAGCGGCGCTTGCTCTTGCGTGATCCGAAGGCCGTGTTGGCGCGCACCCGGCTCAAGCTCGCTCCTTTGGAGGCCCAGCTGCAGAGCAGCATGCTCGCGCGACTGCAGCGAGAACGTCAGAAGCACGCGGACCTCAAGCGCACGCTGATCGATCGCACTCAGGGCAAACTCGAGGAGCGCCGAGACGAACTGAGCCTGTACGCGACCCAGCTCGACGGGCTCTCTCCCTTGCGCATCCTTGGCCGCGGCTACGCGATCGCCGCCAAAGCGGGTCGCATCATCAAGCGTGCTGACGAGCTCTCTCGAGGTGACGAGATCGAGGTTCGTCTTGGGGTTGGTTCCGTGCGGAGCACGGTGAGCGAGATCAAGCGCGAGGAGTCCGACGCGTGAGCCGCTTCGCACTGCTCGGGCATCCGCTCGGTCACTCGCTGTCGCCAGTGATCCACCAAGCTGCGTATGACGCGCTCGGTCTGGAGCACAGCTATGAGCTGCTCGACTGCCCCGACGCGTCTCATGTGAGCGACGCAGTGGCGCGCTTGCGGCAGGGCGAATTTGCGGGCTTCAACGTCACCGTGCCACACAAGCAAGTCGCCTTGGCCCTAGCAGACAAGCTGGACCCTCTGGCGCGGCAGGCCGGCGCCGCCAACGTGCTTGCGCTGAAAGGTTCTGACCTCCAGGCGTTCAACACGGACATTCTCGCCTTGCTCTCGGAGCTTGGCGATGTGCCTCGAAGCGCAGCCGTGATCCTTGGCAACGGTGGCGCAGCGCTAGGCGCTGCGACGGCGCTCCGCGAGCTCGGTTTCGAACACGTGTACGTCACCGCGCGGAGTCACGTTGGCGATCGAGACACATGGCCCAGCGCACAGACTTTCAAGCTGCTGGACGTTGAGCTCCTCCACTGGGGCGCTGAGGCTTGGGAGGAGATCGCTGTCGAACTGAGTTTGGTGCTGCAGGCCACCAGCGCAGGCATGCGTGGCGCGAGCCCTGGCGAAGGCGTAGCAAGCGTGGTCCCCTGGCAGGAGCTCCCGACGAGCGCCGTTGCGTACGACGTGGTGTATAACCCCGAGGAAACACCTTTTCTGTCGGCCGCGCGGGAACATGGCCTAGAGGCGCGAGGCGGCCTAGGCATGCTGGTGGGGCAAGCCGCGGCGGCGCTCGAGCTTTGGCTCGATGTCGACGCACCGCGGGCCGCGATGCACGAAGCCGCGCAGCGCGCACTGGGTTCTCTGGAAGCCCAGGGTCAGCAAGCAGCCCAGGATCAGCAAGCAGCCCAGCGTCAGCACGCAGCGGGTCACCGAGGAGAAGACGGTGGCTAAGAAGAAGCGCGAGCTGCAGCCACCCGAGGGCTCACCGTGGCCATACGTCGAGGTCCAAGGCGACCTCGGCCGCGCGGAAATGGAGTGGTTACACACCAACGGCGCCGGCGCCTACTCGATGAGCACCGTCGCCCTGAGCCACACGCGGCGCTACCATGGTCTGCTAGTCGCTGCGCTAGCGCCGCCCCTGGCGCGCCACGTCATCCTTAGCCACGCGGAAACAGAGGTAGAGATTGGGCAGCGCTCCCATCGCCTTGCCGCGCATCGCTTCCCCGGCGTTGCGCCGATGCCCGGCTACCGCCAGCTGACGGAGTTCGCCCAGACGCCCATCCCGCACTGGCGCTACAAGTTGGGCAAGGCGACCTTCGATCGCCGGCTAGCGCTGGTGCGAGGCAAGAATGCGCTGGTGCTCTCCTTCAGTTTGTCGGGGGTGAGGAGCGCCACCTTGAAGGTGCGACCACTGTTGTCGCTTCGTCCCATGCACGAGCTGACGCACGAGCACGGCGGAATGCTGCAAACGGTCGCGCTCCGCCCCCGCCAGGTGCAAATCCAACCCCGCCTGGATCTCCCGCAGATCCATTTCGAACACCACGGGCTCTTCGTTGGTAGCCCGGATTGGTGGCGCCGCTTCGAGTACTCGAGCGACGATCAAGGAGAGGCCACCGAAGACCTGTGGACGCCCGGGGTCTTCGAAATGCAGATCGAGGACGGACAGACGCTCTACCTCACGGTGTCTGTAGGCGAACCGCTCGAGGGAGACCCCGCGGAGTTCATGCGGGAGACGGAGGAGTACTTGCTCGCGCAGGACCCCGGCGAGGAACGGCCTGACGCCGTACGCAAGCTCTTCCTGGCCGCAGATCAATTCTGCGCGGAAAATTGCCAGCGCCCGGCGGTGATCAGCGGCTACCCATGGTTCGGTGTCTGGACGCGGGACACTTGCATCGCCTTGCCCGGGCTGTACCTCACCCGGGGCAAGGTGGATGAAGCCAAAGCGGTGCTCAGAACTCTGCTAGGGAGCCAGCAGTCGGGCCTGTTGCCGCGTCGCCTGGCGGAGCAGCCGAGCACTGTGCAGATGCCATCCCTGCGTCCCATTCCGGCGGGCTTCGGGCGCAGCGAGTTTTCTTCTGTCGACTCCACGCTGTGGTTGTTCGAGGCGGCGCGGGCTTTGCTGGCTTGGACTGGCTCTGACGACCCGTTCGTGAAGGACGAGCTGTATCCGTCGCTCGCGGCGGCGTTCGACGCGGTGTGCGAAGGCCGTGCCGCCCTGGGTGTGGAGCTGACCGAGGACGCGCTACTCAAGAGCATGGCGCCCAAGAGCACTTCCGACGATCCAAGTCCGGCGCATAGCGAGTGGGGCAAGCGCAAGAGCCTGCCGATTGAACTCCAGGCATTGTGGACGCGCGGAGCTCGCGTACTCGCAGGCCTAGCGGCAGACTACGGCGATCGGGCACTGGAACAACGCGCCCTCGAGATGCGTGCACGTGCCACGCAGAGCTTCAAGGCGCGCTTCTGGTGCGAGCACCAGCGCTACCCCTACGACTCGCTGTCCCTCGACGCGAGTCAACCGGGGGATGATCGGATTCGTGCCCACGCGCTCTTGGCCCTGGCCGTCGATCCCGATCTATTCGACACCTGGCAAGCCAACTCCATCGTGGAGCGCGTGACCGCTGAACTCCTGACACCGCGCGGAATCCGTAGCCTCTCGCCAAGCGCAGTGGACTACCTGGGGCAGTTCGACGGCAGCTTCGAAGAGCGCGAAGCCGCCTACCATCGCGGTGCAACCCTGACGTACCTGCTCGGCTTCTACGCGCGGGCTGTACTGCGCCTGCGACCGGATGATTTCGAGGTCCAGAGCGAGCTCCAGCGCATCGTCGAGCAGGCGCTCGACGAGCCGCTCGTGCTCGGGCAGATTTCCCAGCTGGCAAATGGCGACCCGCCTCACCGCGCTACCGGTGCTCCCGCTCAAGCGGCGAGCGTTGCGAGCCTGCTTTGGATCCTGTGCGCGGAGCTCGAGCTATGAGCGGGCGAGCACAGGCGGCGCCTTCCGCTATGATGTCCCGAGTGTCCACTCGGGACCTGACCGCCTTCGGCTATCGGCGCATCATCATCCTGCTGGTCGCGCTGGTCGTCGTGCCCACGGTGCTGCTGCTCGCCGTAGGCGTGGTCTTGCTCATCCTGGGCGAGCTCTCAGACATCGTGATGGGGATCTTGGTGCTGGCGCTGAGCGGCGCTGCCACCACCGGAGTGATCTTGGTCTGGGTCTTCGTGCGTCGAGAGGCGAACCTGTCCCAGCTACAAAGCGACTTCGTGTCGAAGGTCAGCCACGAACTCCGGACACCGCTGACATCGATTCGGCTCTTCACGGAGACCCTTGAGCTTCGCCGCGGGGATACGGCGACAGAGGACCGCTGCATCGCGGGCCTGGCGCGGGAGAGCCACCGGCTACAAGAATTGATCGATCGCCTACTCGACTGGGGCCGCATGGAGAGCGGTCGGCGAGTTTATGTCATCGAACCGACGGACGTTACCCGCGTCGTCGACGGGGCCGTCACCGCCGCCCAGTCCTTGGAGCTTGGCCCGGGAGGGAACCTGGAGCTCGAGGTCGAAGAGAACCTGCCACGGATTGACGCGGACGCCGGAGCCCTAACCGATGCCCTGCTCAACTTGCTCACCAACGCGCGCAAGTACGGCGGAAGTCCCCCACGCATCAAAGTGAAAGCGTGGCGTGAGAGCAACAAGGTCAAGATCAGTGTGAGTGACAACGGCGCGGGCATCGCGCTCACGGAGCACAAACGCATCTTTCAGAAGTTCTACCGCGTCGACGATCGCTTGGCCCGAGAGCGCGAAGGCTCGGGCCTTGGACTCGCCATCGTGAAGCACGTGCTCGAGGCCCATCGCGGCAAGGTCGAGCTCGAGAGCAGCCCCGGCAAAGGCAGCACCTTCACCTTCGTGCTACCGATCTTCCAGCCCATCAAATCCTCACGGAATTCTGGTGGCCCCCCGGGGCCGACACCTGGCCCAGCCTCACTCTCCGATTCCCCCTCCCCCGACTCCGAGTAAACCGTGGACACCGCGAAGCGCATCTTGGTCGTAGAAGACGATCCGAGCATCAGCATGGGCCTCTCCATGAACCTAGAGGCCGAGGGCTACTCCGTCGCCGTTGCCGAAGACGGTGAGCAAGGCCTGAAGCTCGCTCGAGAGTTCAAGCCAGACCTGTTGGTGCTCGACGTGATGCTACCTCGCCTGAACGGCTTCGAAGTACTGCGTACGTTGCGTGGCGAGGGCGTCGCCGTACCCATCATCATGTTGTCGGCGCGCGGCGCAGAGATGGACAAGGTGATGGGCCTCGAGCTGGGCGCCGAGGACTACATCACGAAGCCTTTCAGCCTGGCGGAGTTGCTCGCGCGGGTGAAGGCCGTGCTGCGACGGGACGCCATCGCGCGCTCACGCGCTCGCCCAGTGATCCGCACAGCGAGCTTCGAGATCGACGAAGACACGCGCGAGGTGCGTCGCGAGGGTGAGGCCGTTGGGCTCACGGCGACGGAGTTCGACGTGTTGATGACCCTCGCCAGCGCGCGGGGGCGCGTTCTCAGCCGAGAGCAGATCCTGGAGGCGGTTTGGGGCCCGGGACACCATGGCACGCTGCGAACCATCGATAACTTTCTGCTTCAGCTCAGGAATAAACTCGAGCCGGACCCCTCGCGGCCCAGACACCTGGTCACGGTCCGCGGAGTCGGCTATCGCTTCGTGGCCGACTGACCCAAGCGACACGTGTGCTAGGGGATTCCTTGTTCGCGCCCTACCAGCGCGAATTGCGCGCTCGCGAGCCCTGAGGCCGCTCGGGCCATTCCAGAAGAGAATATCCGTGGACCAAAACCTCCTTCGTTCCTACTTCGCAACCGTCTATGAGCTGCCCACCGAAGCTGGGCTGTTGCGGTCGTCGATGGACGGCGAAATCGTCCAGGACGTCGGTAGCCTCCCTGAGCTCTTGCAGCAGCAGTTCGCGGTACTGACCGCCTACAACCCGCGCTCCATGCTGCTCCCGCGGCGAGTCAACGAGGGGCGGCACCAGGTGATGCGCGATCTACTGATCCTCGGTTGCTATCGCGTCGAGCACTGCGTCGGCTACGACGAGGAGCCAGAAGGCGTGTGGCGCGAACCCGCCTGGTTGGTGCACGGCATCGATCGCGACGAGGCCATCTACTTTGGGCGAACGTTCCGCCAAAACACCATCATCTACTGCCGGGAGAGCCGTCCCGAGCTGATCGTGACCGACCCTACGTGCGATACCGTGGGGCGCGCGTACATGGGCAACTGGCGCGTTCGCAGCTAGCTCCGCGCGTCGGCGCTACGGGCAAGCCGCGCCCCCCGCGGCGGTGAACACCGTGGACGAGCAGCGTCTCCCTCGCTGCATGGCACCCGCTGCATGCGGCGCAAGGGCGCGACGGGTTGCAGTCAGCCTCCAGGTCATTAAGGGTACCTGTTGAGGAGCATGCGAAGTCAGTTCGAAGACAATGGCATGGGACCCGACGTAGGGGACGTGATCGCTCGGGTGAGTGAGATCTTCCGAAAGAACCTGCGGCGCATCGGGCCCCTGATCGTAATCATCATCGTCGTTGCAGTTGCCATGACCGGCTTCTACAGCGTCGGTCCTGGAGAAGTCGGCGTGGTCCGCACCTTTGGCAAGGCGGATCCCAACCAGAAAGGACCCGGATTGCACTTCCGGTTCCCACTGGTGCAGCAAGTCGACATCGTGAACACGGAGAAGGTACGCCACATCCAAGTCGGTTACCGCGACAAGGAGATCCACAAGGAAGAAGCACAGATGCTCACCGGCGATGAGAACATCGTCGACGCTCAGCTGTTGATTCAATACCGTGTGGTAAATCCCAACGACTACTTGTTCCGACTCAAGGATCCGGAAGAGACGCTCCACGTCACGACCGAGGTCGCGTTACGCAGCGTCGTCGGCACGATGACCATCGACGACGTGATCACCGAGGGGCGCTCCAAGCTCCAAGACGACACCCGCGCGCTGCTGCAGCGGCTGATGAACGAGTACAAGAGCGGCCTCGAGATCACCGACGTGAAGCTCCAGGACGCCTCGGCGCCGAACGAAGTGAAGGACGCGTTCAACGAGGTCGTGCGCGCGCGCGAAAAGAAGGAGCAGCTGATCAACGAGGCCAACGGCTACAACGAGGATCAGCTCCCCAAGGCGCGCGGCAAGCAACGAGAGATCGAGCGTTCAGCGGAGGCCTACAAAGAGGAACGCATCGTGCGCGCGCGAGGCGACGTCGCGAAGTTCGTGGCGATCTACGACGAGTACAAGACCTCCCGCGACGTGACGCGTGAGCGCCTCTACCTGGAGGCCATGGAGCGCATTTTGACCGGAGTCGATCGCAAGATCTTGATTGATGAGGACGTGAGCCGCGGCACGCTGCCGGTGCTGCCACTCGGCGCTGGTGCGCTGGAAGGAGGAGCCAAGCAATGAAACGTTTCCTCCCTTGGGTGCTGCTCTTCGCGCTGTTGATCGGGGCCAGCTCCAGCGCGTTCGTGATCGACGAGCGGGAGCTCGCCATCGTGACTCAGTTCGGCCAACACAAACGCAGCATCGAGGCTCCGGGTCTCTACTTCAAGCTGCCCTGGCAGGACGTGACCCGCATGGAGCGTCGGGTGCTGAGCAGCGACTCGCCCTCCGGGCGCATGCTGACGAAGGACAAGAAGTACCTGGTCGCAGATCCGGTGACCCGCTGGCGGATACAGGACCCGCTGTTGTTCTACAAGACTGTCGGCAACGACGTACAAGCGCGCCAACGCATCGACGACATCGTGCTCTCCGAGTTGCGCCGTGAGCTCGCAACGGAGAACTTCGGCGACATCATCGGCAACGAGCGTGAGCCGCTGATGCAAAAGGTCGGTGAGGCCGTGCGCACGCGGGTCAAGGAATTCGGCGTAGACATCGTCGACGTACGCATCAAGCGCGCCGACCTGCCCCCCGAGGTGCAGAAGAGCGTCTTCGAGCGCATGAAGGCCGAGCGTGAGCGCGTGGCGAAGCGCTATCGCTCCGAGGGCAGTGAGGAGGCTCAGAAAATCCGCGCGGATACCGACAAGGAGAAGCGGATCCTGCTCGCCAAGGCCTACGAGACCGAGCAGAAGCTCAAGGGTGAAGGCGACGCCGAGAGCGCAAAGATCTACGCGGAAGCCTTCAACAAGGATCCGGAGTTCTACGCCTTCCTGCGCAGCCTCCAGGCCTATGAGAAGACGCTGGGCAAGAAAGACAGCCTGGTGTTGTCCTCGAAGAGCGAGCTATTCCGCTACCTAAAGGCCCCCAAGAAGTAAGGAATGCGCCAACTGACGAAAGCGGCACTCCTCTTGGCGGCTTGCGCTGCGCCGTTCGCGCTGGCTGGCTGGGTAGGAGTCCGCTTCGTCGAAGCTGCTGGGGGTGTAGGTCAGTCACTCGCTGCGTGGCAGCCGCGAAACCCGGGAGCCACCCAGGCTGCTCCCGACGCCGCAGCGCCCGAAAGCGAAGCACAAGCAGCGCGGGGCGCTGATGTGGAGTTCGAGCTGGCACCACCTGCGACCGTGCTCACGGAGTCGAGTGCCCCGGCGCCCGCACGGCGGGATCTCACAAGTCCATCCCCACGGCCTGCGCAGAAGCTGATCGGTATTCGTATCCGCAAGGCACGAGTCCTCGCCTTGTCGCGCAGCGCTGGTATTCCCGGCGGCAGCTTCGTTCAAGCCAGTGAGCAGCACCCGGCGGGCTTGATGCTCAGCGGCGTCTCTGGGCTAGGTGTAGGCGTCCAAGACGGCGACGTGCTTACTCACGCAGCAGGTCAGCCGGTCCACTCCGTGGCCCAAGTGATCGGCCTGGTGGCAGGCGCGCGCCATGCCAAAGCGCCAGCGATCAGCGGCACTCTGTATCGCGGCGCCCAGCGCATTCAACTCCACGTCGAGATGCCGTATCTCGAGCGGCGCCATCGCAGGCGCGTCAGTCGGAGCGCGGACGGAAGCGCTGCACCGCCAGGTACTGCGACGGCCAAGGGAGTTCTACGCCCTGAGCCTGCGCCGCGTGCTGAGTCCAGTATGGGTCGAAGAGATGGCCTCGCGCGAGCAAGCAAACGTCCGCGCGTCCGCCTGCGATGATGCTGTTGGCGTCACTGAACGAAGAGATATTGCCAACGGTCATCGTCGGCAGGCCTGATGTCAGCCGGACGAGCTCACTGAACGGAGTCTGATACAAGCGACCGTACTCGGGGCGCTGGGCCGCGACTGTTTGCCCCGTGGAAACATCAACGATGTCGACGCCGTGGTCCTTCAGCAGCTTGCCCATCGCAACGACGTCGTCGGGCGAGATGCCGCCTTCATGCCAGTCACAGGCAGAGATACGGACGCTGAGCGGCCGCCCCTTGGGCCACAGGTCGCGGACGGCGTCGATCACCTCGAGCGGATAGCGCATACGGCCGGCCACGGAGCCGCCGTAGTCGTCTTCGCGGCGATTCAGCAGCGGAGACACAAAGCTTGCCAGTAAGTAGCCGTGAGCGAGGTGGATCTCGAGCAAGTCGAAGTCGGCCTCCAGAGCTCGCTTGGCGGCGGCAACGTAGTCATCCCGCGTACGGTCCATGTCCTCACGAGTCATCGCGCGCGGCGTTTGGCTTGCGGGGGAATACGGCACCGCGCTGGCTGCGAGCAGCGGCCAAGCCCCGCTCTTGAGCGGTGCTTCACCGAGCCACGGCAGGTCCGTCGCACCCTTGGGTCCAGCGTGCCCCAGCTGAATGCCGAGCTTCGCGCTGGAATTCGCCCGCGCAAAATCAACCACGCGCTTCCACGCGGCAGTATGCTCTTCGGTGTACAGGCCGGCGCAACCTTGAGAGATGCGCGCCTCGCGGCTGATAGCCGTCATCTCGCACATCAAGAGCCCGGCACCGCCGATGGCGCGACTCCCGAGATGAACCAGGTGCCAATCTCCGATCAGTCCGTCTTCGGCAGAGTACTGACACATCGGGGAGACGCCGATGCGGTTTGGCAACACCAGCTCTCGCAACTTGAGCGGCGTGAACATGGGAGGGAGATCTTCAGACGCCGCCACACCGGCGGCAAGACTCGCGCCGCGTGCTACCCAGCGATCGACCCGGGCGGTCAGCTCCGGATCGCGGAGCTGGAGGTTGGCGTGATTCACCCGCAAGCTTCGGGTGAGCAAGCTGAAGGCGAACTGCAGCGGCTCGAGGCCCATGTAGCGCTCGGTGTTCTCGAACCACTCCAGGCTCACCTGGGCGGCGCGCTGAATGCTCGACACCCCGGGCTTGCGGTTCGCCTCGAAGGCCGAGAGCGCCTTAGACAAATTTTCCGCGCGGTTTTCTTCGTCAGCAAAGCAACAGGAAACCACCTCCCGATGCAAGTCGATGGCGTCCTCCAGGGCCAGCTTCGTGCCGGAGCCAATGGAGAAGTGCGCGGTGTGCAGCGCGTCGCCGAGGAGCACCACGTGCGCCCCAGGCTTGCCGGCTTGCTGGAGCCGTGTCCACCACTTGCCGTTCTTCACCGTCGCGAAGTGCCGCCAGACGCTCTTGTTGCCGACAAGACGATGCCCCTTCAGCTCCTCGGCGAACAGCTGCTCCATGTAGGCGATGGTCTGCTCTTCGTTGTAGTCGTCGAAGCCCGCCGCCTTGCTCGCGGCGTCCGTGCACTCGACGATGAAGGTCGAGCTGTCCTCGGCGTAGCGGTACGCGTGGACGCGGAATAGTCCGTGCTGGTTCTGCTTGAAGTAGAAGGTGAAGGCACCAAACGGAAACGTGGTGCCTAGCCACACGAAGCGATTCGGCCGGTCGTCGATGTCGGGTGCGAAATCCGCCGCGAGCGCGCTGCGGATCTGGCTGTTGATACCGTCCGCTGCGACCACCAAGTCAGCGTCCTGGAACTGCGACACGTCGCCGATGTCGTGTTCGAAATGAAGTTCGACGCCAAGCTCCCTCGCCCGTTCCTGCAGAATCGTCAGCAGACGCTGGCGGCTCATCCCGGCGAAGCCATGGCCTACCGAGGTAATGACTTCCCCGCGGTAATGAATATCGATGTCGTCCCAGTGGGCGAAGCTCTGGGTGATCGCTTGCTGGCTCGGCTCGTCCGCCTCTCGCAGGTTGTCCATCGTGCGATCGGAGAAGACAACCCCGAAACCAAAAGTGTCATCCGCGCGGTTGCGCTCGTAGACCCGCACTCGGGTCTCCGGATGGGACTGCTTGAGCAGTGCGGCGAAATACAGCCCAGCAGGGCCACCTCCAACACAGACGACGTCCACGCGAACCTCCGCTCTTGGTTCTAGTCAGCGCTCGACGAGACTGCAATGAATGGCATAGTCCAGCAAACTCATCCGCACTATGTATCAGCAGAGCAGCCTCCCCCACTCACTAGCGAAGAGGCGGAGAAACGACCTCGTTTGGCGGTAGCGCCGGCTGGCTGACAAGAGCGCGATTGCTATCGAGGCACCCGATGCCATTTTGGATTTCAAGGCACTGAAGCGACGCTGGAGGTCCATGCGGCTCCCCTCCGAGGTAGCCGTCTCCTGAGGCAGACGCTGCGCCTGAACGACGCGCCTCCCCCAAACCCGACAACAAACAACCCACCCAATGCCTAGACGCTTCGAGTGTCTACGCCAGATGCGCCGTTTCATCCCAGCTGCGTTCGCTCTCGGCTTGCTCGTCGCCTGCGGGGGCAGTCACCACGAATTGTCGGCCGAAGCAGCCACCGCGACCAAGCGCCCGGCGGCGTTTGCGAACCAAGCGCCGCCCCAAGACCCTGCGGAATCACAAAGCTTCGCGCGCATCCTGGACAAGGTCGAACTGCCGACTGAGAGCCCTGAGGCGCTCGATGAGCTCGATGTTCCAACGCTGCGCTACACGCTCGACCCGAAGTGCAAAGGGGAGCTCGCGGTCTTCGAAGGCCTCTACGTCCACCAGTTCGAGGTCAGCGATTTCGCCCCCAACGAAACCGACTCGACCACCTATTGGGTGAGCGGAACCAAGGACGCGATGGATCGTTTGCACAGCTCTGCGGCTGGCGCGGTGAAGGTGCGCGGCAAGCTGTCGGCAAAGGGACACCATGGGCACCTCGGCGCCTACGAGCGCGCGCTCTACGTGTGTGAAGTGCTGATGTACGAACCGCTGTGCAAGACACCAAAGGGACCCAAGCTGTGCGCCCTGGTCCCCAGCAAATCAGAATAACCGCGCGGTAATTATCGCAGGCGCTCAACTTGCCGAGCGCTCTAATATCGCGAGCGCTCGCTGACTACTCGGCGGACGTGAGGTACTTCTTGCTCAAGAGCTTGAGCAGAATCTCGCCCGTTTCCAGATCCGAAAGGCCGCTCGAATCCATCACCGCGCCTAGGTCGGGTGAGTTGAGGGCGAGCTGCAGGACATCGAGTTCCTTCGCTCCAAGCTCGCTCAACTTCGGCTCGAGCGGCACCGAGAGCATCAACGGCACTTCGCTCGCCGGGAGCTTCTCACGCAGGACGCCGAACTCGTCTTGCTGGCGGAACGCCTCCATCAGGATCTCTTGCACCGGGAGATCCAGGGGGTTGTCGAAGTTGCGCTCCTCCGGCGGGTCCAGCTGGAACAGGCCGCGCTGCCAGGTCAGCATGCGATAGATCGCCTTCAAGCCCGGAAGGTCGGGACTCGAATCGATGCTGGCGAAGTGCACGATGCCTTGCTTGAGGTGAATGCGACCCGCGTTGTGGTCGGTGCTCACCACCAGTACGCCGCTCTTCCGGGAGGTACCGAAGAGCTGAAGCAGATCGGGTAGCGGCACTTCTTCGATCGCGCCGCTCATGCGTGGCCCTTCGTCAGTGCCCGCCATGGTGCGATTGCGGCCTGCGCTCTGGATGCCACCCGCGGGAACCCGAATGCCCGCCTGAGATCCCGTCGTGGAAACGACCTTGAGGATGCTGGTACCGATCAGCACGCGGTCACCTTCTTTGAGGCTCGCCTGCTCGATCTTCTCGCCGTTCACGAACGTACCGTTCGTAGATCCGAGATCCTCGATGGTGATGTCAGCGCCGCGCACGGTGATGCGTGCGTGCTTGCGCGACACCATCTCCTCTACGAGCACCATCTCCAGATCACTGGAGCGTCCGATGTAGATCTCGCGGTCACTCTCCAAGGGGAACTCTCCCCCCTGGTACTTGCCAGAGATGAAACGGAGGGCGAGCCCCCCACCTCCTGACGGAGACTGCGAGCCGCTAGAACTGGGCGCGATTCTGTCGGCCATTGCCATGCTGGAGCTCAGCCCCACACCCGCCCCAAGACGCGTGTACGAGGATCAAAAGGATAGGCATTCAGAATAGATAGGGTCAAGCGCTCACGTGTAGCAAAGCTCGGCTGTTGCTGGGTAGCTGCGGGGTGGTGAGCAGCTGCGGGGTGTGGTGAGTAGCTGCGGGGTCGTCGGTGGCGGGTTTAGCCGGCGTAACCACCTCAAACTGGGACAAGCCTGCTGCGGGTGGCCTTTGGGCCGCCCGGCAAGTGTCGGAGTTTGGGGGTGAGGCACATCAGTAAGTCAGCTCTCTGGCGGTGTCAGCTCTCTGGAAGTAGGTCGTCCCGGCGGTCCAGCTCCGCGGTTGACACACCAACCGCTGAGGTGCGCGGCCGACGGTTGCTTTCACCCGCGGCGGCGAGCCGGCGGGTGGAACTGGCGCTGTCGTCGGGCGCCCGCGCGGGCGGCACCAGACTGACAGAGTCTTTGTTGGTTGCGGGCAACGTGATCGTGAACCGAGCACCCGCTTCGTCGGAGGCGGC
This sequence comes from Polyangiaceae bacterium, assembly GCA_020633205.1. Classification (NCBI taxonomy): domain Bacteria; kingdom Pseudomonadati; phylum Myxococcota; order Polyangiales; family Polyangiaceae; species Polyangiaceae bacterium. The sequence goes on along the minus strand of JACKEB010000015.1, from coordinate 335,607 downwards.
CGCGATATTGCCCCCCATCTCCTGAACCAGACGCTGACTGATCGCGAGTCCCAACCCCGTGCCCTTGTCCTTGGTTGTGAAGAACGGCAGGAACAACTTGTCCATCAGCTTCGGAATGATACCGGGGCCATCGTCCACCACGACTAGCTCGACCCAGCCAACATCGGTCTCGGACGCCTCGCCCAACACCCGGTTGTCTCGCGCTGGCTGCGTGCGCAGCTCTACCCGCGAAGCGCCAGCCTGCACCGCGTTCTTCACCAGATTCATCAGCACCTGGCGCAGGTGCTCTGCGTCTGCGCGAACCAAGGGAAGGTGTTCATCGAGGTTCGCAAAAAGCTCGCAGCTGTCGGGGGTGTCGGCGCGAAGGATCTGTAGGGTGCGCTGCACCACGGAGTTCGCGTCCGTGGTCCCCAGGTTCGACTTGGAGGGGCGCGCGTAGTCGAGCACTGAACCAACTACGCGATCCAGGCGCTCGACTTCCTCCAGGATGATGCCGAGAAACTCAGCATCCACGGCGGACTGTTCTCCCGCGACCGGTTCGTTCAGCAACTGTGCAGCGCCTTTGATGGCGCCCAGCGGGTTCTTGATTTCGTGGGCTAGACCAGCGGCCATTTGCCCCAGCGCCGCAAGCCGGTCGCGCTCCTGCAAGCGCTGGTAGACGCGAGAGTTCTCGATCACGACGCCCATCTGCACGGTCAGCGACTCGAGCAGCACGACCTCATCAGGACTGAATGCGTCCCGCACCCGTTCGTCGGCCACCACCAAGATCCCGAGCAGCTCGCCGTCTTCGCTGCGCACCGCGAGGCATAGACCTCGAGCCAGAGGTCCTAGGAGCTCGGCCGCCGCGAGCACTTGTCGGTCGCTGCTCGCATCGCGCTCCGCGTGATTGGTGCGCTGGAGGTCACCCTCCACTTCCTCGAGGAGCAGCGAGTTCGCTCCCTCGAGGCGCTCGATCAGTGGCCGAGCGGTAGCAGCGTCGACCAACGGAGGCATCGGCGCGCCGAATGCATCCGCGAGACGAAAGTCGCTACCACCCGGGTTGCGCAAGAACAAGGCTGCCCCCGTCGCGCGACGCGAGCTCTCGAGCGCAGAGATAACGACCTGGGTCATCTCCTCGACCTGCAGCACGTGCAGCAAATTTCTCCGCGCGGAAGTGACTGCCTTGTCGAGATCTACCCGCTCCAAGAAGAACAACCGCTGGATGTACTCTTCGACCTTGGCGCGCAGCGGCTCGAACAACACCAGGATGACGATCGCAGCCAGCACCGCGTTCAGGTACATGGTGTTGAAGCCGCCAACCAACACCACGAACACGTAGAAGATCCCGGCCAGCGAAAACGCGAGAGCCGTAGAGACGACGAGCTGCCCCAAGATTTCGTAAAGGTCGAGCAGGCGCTCGCGCGACATCGACTCCGCGAGGACGAAGAGAAAAACGATGCTGAGCACCGCGCCAACCGGTGGGAGCGGCGCGCCGATGAACCAGAGGAAGTCGCCCAACGTGAACAACGTGGCGAACGCGCCAATCAACACCAGAAAGCGCACGCGGCGCTGCGTTGCTCGGGAGTCGCTCTTTTGTCCGCGCAGAGCGAGCGACACCAGGCCGGCGGCGATCAAGCCGAAGACGTAAAGAAACACCGCCCCACGCACCAGACCATGGCCGTGGATTGGCGACAAAACGGCCACCAGCATGGGGATCAGCAAGAGACGCGCGACCCGCAGCAGAGTCGAGCGCGGCGCGGGCTGCGGTACCACCGCTTCGAAGAGGTGGAGTGCAAACTGGGGCAGCAGCACCGCGAGCAACGCCGTGAAGTGCGCCCATACATCCGCGCGGATAAAGTGGTAGAGCCACTGGGCTAGGTACCAAAGGCCGATATCTGCCGCGAACGCCGCAAAGAAGATCTGAGGCCTCTGCGGGCGGCCGCGAAGCAGCATGGACACCGCGATGGCAAGCGCCAACGCGCCGCAGAACAGCGAGGTTCGAGTGCGGAGATCCACGCCGAGAGGGTAGCAGGCGCCCCGGCGAACAGCACAAACACCCGGCCCGAGCGAGCGCTAATCAGGCGCGCTGGCCCGTAGCGCTCTTCGACAAGCGGACTGCTGGGTCGCGGCTATTTCGACTGCTGCGACTGCGCCGAGTAGCGGTTGTTCAGCACGTGAACGTCCCAAGGCTGGGGCGTCGGGTCGGTTGCGGTCCCGACTTGCTCAGCGTCGTCGGTGGGATCGGCGTTGGTGGCGGTGTCCTCGTGCCACGGCACGGGAGTTGGGTCATCCGACACAGTACCGGTGGTTGGTTCCGCCTCGTTCCCCATCGACTCCGCCTCGTCAAACTCCACGTCGTCGACTTGCTGCCCTTGATCCTCGACCAGGGCGCTTGACTGGGTCACCCCTTCTTCCTCGGGCTGAGCCTCCATCGCGCAGCCCGCAGAACCCACGAGCGCGAACATCGCGATGAGCCCCATCAGCTTGCTGGGGGTGCTCAGCGAACGGCGATTGGTGAGGTCAGTGGCAGATTTCATGATTCGTCCTCGAAGCCTACCGCACTGGGGGACGAAGAGTCGTCCGCGGAGGAGTCTTGCTGACTCGTGGTCAGTCCGTATTGCTTCACCAGCTGGCTGAGCCGCGGGCGCTTCATGCCCAAGACCCCCGCAGCACGGGTAATATTCCCGCCAGTTTCTTCGAGAGCACGAGCGATGCACTCGCGTTCAATCTGGCGCTTGAGATCACTGAGGCTAACTCCTTGATCGCGGATTTGAGTGTAGGCACCGCCTGCCACATCGTCACCGGCTTCATACCCGGCCGAGGCGTGTGGCAGCGAGAAAGCGGCATCCGGAAGACCAAGGTCAGGGCGCGAATCCAGCTGAGAGACCCCAGGCTGGGAGAGCGCTGCTTGCGAGAAGTCCTGTGAGAGCGGGGGGAGAGAAGCCGAAGTCGGCGCGCTGGGCTGGGCTTCAGCCACCCGGGCGAGAGCTTCCACATGGTTCGTGAAGTCCTCGCAGCGAATCTGGTTCGATTCTGCAAACAGGCTCGCGACCCGCAGCGCGTTCTCGAGTTCCCGAACATTGCCTGGCCAGCGGTGCTGGGCGAGCAGATCGAGAGCGTTGGCATCCACCTGCTTTGGAGCCTCGTTTCGCTCTCGGGCGATGGAATCGAGCAGGGCACCGCACAGCGCGGGTAGATCGCTCAGGCGGTCGCGCAACGCAGGGACCTGCAACGTGATCCCGCTCAGTCGGTAGTAGAGATCCTCACGGAACTCACCGCGCTCCACCAGCCGCCTCAGGTCACGGTGCGTCGCACACACGATGCGAACGTCGACGGAGATCGGCGCTGAACCACCGACGCGCTCGATACTGCCCTCTTCCAAAGCGCGCAGCAGGGCGACCTGAGTTCGGGGAGAGATGTCGCCGATCTCATCGAGGAACAGTGTGCCGCCGTGGGCCCGCTCGAAGCGACCTCGCTTGCGGGTGTTCGCGCCGGTAAAGGCACCCTTCTCGTGACCAAACAGCTCACTCAGGAGCAATGTCTCGACCAGCGCGCCGCAATTGACCTTCACCAGCGGGCCTGAGCGACGGTAGCTCGCGCGGTGCAACCCCTCGGCGATCAGCTCCTTTCCGGAGCCGCTCTCACCGTGAATCAGGACCGTCGAGTCCGTCTCGCCAACGCGCGCGACGGTGGCGAGCAGCTTCTTGACGCTAGCGTGGCGCCCAACGTACTCCCGCTCACGCCGCGCGGCGGCGCGCGACCAGTTCGTACCGCGGGTCGATGGCGTGGGAAGCGGCTCGTTTTCAGGCTCGATCAGCAGGACTTCAAGCTGAGACAGACTGCGTAGATCTGGCCGCGCGAGGTAAACCTCGCGATAGCTACCGCCCAAGTTCTCGGCAACCTCATCACGCAACGACACTGCCGCGCGGATATGTTCCGTAGCGAGCCCCTCGGCGCCTCGGTTGAGAGCGATTTCCGCGACCAGAACGTGGGCTTCACGAGCGAGCTCTTCGTCTCCGGTTTCTCGTGCGACGAGCACGGCCTGCAAGCAGTGCTCGAGATCTGGCTTGCCGGCGGCACGCTGCACGAGCCCGCGGAGGATCGCGACCTCGGCGGAGGAGAAGGGATTGTTGCTGAGAGTCTCAGCGCGCGCGAGGTCAGCCTCTGCGCGCAGCACCACGCCCTCTTCCAGGGCGACGCGAACCGCAAGCCGATGACATTCGCATAGCTTGTCACCGTCGCTGGAGAGCGTGGCGCTACGCATTGCCGTGCGAAGCTCGCGCTCCGCCTCGAGGGTGCGCCCGCGCGCTAGGTGAACACGCGCCGCAGCCAGGCCAAGTTCCGTCAGTCGAGAAGCCGGAGCACCTGGTCCAAGCGCTTGGCGCCCGAACGTCAGCGCCTGCTCCGCAGCGTCGACCAAGCCCAGGCGCAAGCGAAGCTCCACCAAGTTGGTGACGTCTCGAGCGAAGCCCAGGCGTTCGCCTAGCTTACGGAACACCGAAATGGCGCGCTCACTCAAGTCGAGTGCCTGGGAGTAGTCGTGGCGCTCGATGGCGAGCACCGCAAGGTTACTCAGAGCAAAGCCTTGGGCGCGCACCTCGCCGGCTTGCTCTGCCGAGTTCAAGACATCCAGCAGGATCGGTCGCGCTTCGTCGGGACTACCCCGGGATAGCAGCGCAATCGCACGGTTGATCCGGGCACGCAGCTCGGCGACACGCTCGCCGCAGAAGGCCGCGTCACATGCGTCGGAGGCAAAGTGCGCATCCGCAGCGTCCCACTCCGCCTGCGCCAGAAGCAGCTTCCCGAGTAGATTCCGTGCGGAGAGACGCACCGACGCCTTCTCCGACTCGATCACTTCGTGGGCGAACGCCCGAGCTCGCTCGATGTCGCCGGAGGCGTACGCGACTTCAGCCAGCTCTGCGATGGCGGCCTCACGCACGTCGGAGGCTCCACCGAGCTCTCGTGCACGACGCAGCGCTGCCTCAGCACTGACCAGGTCGCCCCGCGCAAGCGCCGCGCGCCCGAGCACCAATGCCGACTCGGGCCGAGGCCTCACGCCGGATGCGCGCTCCGCCCAGACCAACGCAACGTCTACGTCGCCCAGCTCGAGCGCCAGCTCGGCGCCGCGGATACCCAGAGTCGAGCGCTGCGCGTCGTCGAGGGTTTCGAGCGCCGAACGCCAACGCTCCCAGAGCGCCGACCGACTCGAAGCGTCTGCCGCCGCGCGAAGCGCTCGGCGCATCGCCGCCTCAGCGGCATCGCCACTGCCTGCCGCGGCGAGCAGCTCCGCTGCCCGCACAAAGGCCCACGCATCCGCAGGGAAAGTCTGCTGCAAAGCCTCGGCAACGCAGACGCGATCAGCATCTTCGACCGCCGGCCCGGAACCTTCGCCATGCAGCGCGCAGATCAAGCCGTCTCTGAGGTCGACGCGACCGGATGCGAGCAGCTCCGCGAGCGCGCTGGTTGGCGCCAACGCCTCGGAGCCAAGCGCCGCCAGGCTGCGCTCGGGCCACGCGCGGTGAGCAAGCACCACGCGGCCAAGCAGGTGCCGCGCGCTGTCAGAGAGTTCGGGTGCAGCCGCCACTTCTTCGTCGGTGCCGCGCAACAGGCGGCTCGACATGCCGCGCTTTGCCCAGCGCTCCAGCCCGGCGAGGCCAACGCCTTCAGAGCGCGCCCGCGCGGACTCGCTGAGGGCATCCCACCAACGGCGAGCCTCTTCCGAGCTGAGCTCGCGGCCGACGCTAAAGCTCAAGGCCTCAAGCTCCGGGCTGACCTCCAGCTCACGCGGTGAGATGAGCACCACCAGCGCCTGGTATTCCCCACGGGAAAGCGCTGCAGCGACGTTCAGGTCCCATTGACTGATCTGGTTGGAGCCTGGCCCTGCGAGCAGCGGTACGGCGAGCAGCAGCCCACGCCGAGATGCCTCTTCGCCGATCGCTTGAGCGGCCTCGAGCGCATCGTGGGGAACCGCCCGCAAACCGAGGCGCTGAGCGGCGTCACGAAAGCTGCTCTCGACGCCGGTGCTCGTGACGACCACAACAGGCCGACCCTGCTGCTCCGCGCGCCGCTCCAAATGCCCAATCACCGCGTTGAGATCGGAACTCGAGTCCACGCGAACGCTGAGCACACCTTGAGCACTCCGCTGACGAACGATGTCGTCGAGCACGTCGAAGGTGGCCGCTTCGCGAACGCCGGAGTCTCCCGGGGCGGCCGCAACGGAGTGAGCGAGATGGAGCGCCAAGCGCGTGAAAAGTAACCTCCATCTTCGTGACGAGCAATGCCGGTGTGGGTGCAAGCCGCAGATGGTGGACGCGACGCGATGGAACTGTTGCCCCGCGCGGGGGCTCAAAGGTTCGCCCTTGCCTCAGGAGCGGACCGAAGTGTCTCGCTTGCGTGGCTTCGCGCCGCGGCGACTCGCGCCACTGGAACCCGTGTGCGCCGAGCGCAGCAGCGCGGCGATCTGCTGGAGATCCTTGATGGAAGCATCCCCAAGGCGCTCCGCCAGCGGGAGCTGAGCAAGCGCCACGGCCCGATACAGATCCGCCGCTTCGGGCAGCGCGCGATTCAGCCCCGCCAGGTGCGAGGCGATCACGGCAGTTCCACCGCGGCGGACTGGCCCGGTGAGCGCACCGGGCAAGCCAAAGTGCGAAACATTGAAGGCGACGCTCCCCAGCAGTGGACCGAGGACGTCCGGAGCGCGGTCTTCCGGGACACCCGCTGCACGCAGAACTTCCGCGCCGACGCTTGCCAATGCGGCCGCCCCGTTCGCTACCAGTGCCGCGGCTGCGTGATAGAGGCCCGGGTCGATCCCCTCCCAGTGACGCGGCTTGAGCCCAACGACACGAGCAATACGACTCGCGACTCTCACCGCGCGCGCATCACCCGCAACCAACGCGTGTCCGCCGCTGAAACGCGGATCAGCGACTGCGCCGAGCTTCAGGTGTTGCCGTTCGGAAGCAAAACTCAGCATCGGGTGCAGCTGCGCCACGGGGACGCCCACGCCTCGCAAAGCGTCGAGCGCGCTGGCTGACAACGCGCCCGAAGCGTGAATGGCCGCATTCAGTTTGGCCCCCCATGGCGTCGCCGCCAGCTCGGCAGCGAGGGGCGCAACTCGTCCGTCGCGCACGGCCAGCAACACCACCTCTGCGTCGCTCTGCTTGGGTAGTCCCCGGCGATCCGCCCGCAGGCTTACCTGGATAGCCGACGCTTCGCGGTGGGTAGACTCATTGAGCGCTGCCCTGAAGTTCTTGCCCAGCTTGCCGGCACCGATGATCAGGAGCTTCATCGAAACAGTTCTTCGCGCTCGATAGTCTCGCGCACGCAGCGCGGCAGCAGCAGAAGCAGCTGCTCTTGGGCGGCCGGATCACGCGCCGCCAGCAACTCACGTATCCGCGTGGATGAAACGTCAGGCAAGACCGGCGGTGGTGCGTCCGGCCTGGCGTAGCCCACACGTCCGAGCACGATGGGCGGCGCCAGGGCGCACACGTCTTCCCAGGCGTGCCACTTGTGGCTATCCCCGAGCACGTCGGCGCCGACCACGAGGCGGAGCTGCCAGTCGGGGTTCTGCGCTGCCAGGGCACGCAACATGTGCAGCGTGTAGTTTGGTGGTGGCAGGCTAGCCTCGATATCAGACACTTCCACGCCGGGGATGAAGCCCATGGCCTCCCGGCACATCTTCAGCCGCACGGAAAATGGCGCAAGGTGTTTATCGAATGCGTGAGCGTGCACCGGTACGACCAGCACACGCTCGCAGAGCTCCAAGCTCGCGACGTAGGTGACAGCGAGGACGTGGGCAATGTGAGGCGGGTTGAAGCTACCTCCAAAGACAGCGACTTGCATCACACCCTCAGCGCACCCTGGAGAGGGTTTGAAGCGACTACCCTCACCCCCAAACCCACTTCGCGGGGCGCTTGCATCCGCGGATCCGGTAGAGCCTTCGCCAACTCAGCTGGCTCCCTGGACGCGCATGCGGGTTCCGCGCCCGAGCTCGAGGGGCTGTGACTGGAGCTCACGGAGGTCGGCGTCGAACACGCTGAGGTGGATGCCGTCATCGCGATCCTCGAGGATCATTGAGCCCTGGTTGCCGGGAGAGAGGAACCAGCGCGGGCCCACTTGCTTCATCATCACTTCGAGGCTCTTGCCGAAGACGAGCAGGCTGGCGGCCACGATGTCTTCTTCGTCGAGGTGCGCCTTGTCGTAGATCAACACGACGACCTTGCCGTTCAAGAGCTCCACGGAGCGGGAGCCGACGCCCGGGAGTACCTCGAGGCGCGCCAACTCCCGCCGGTCGAGTTCGGCGCGCAAGAAGCTCCTGATCTCCTCGGGGCTGGCATCGGTGCAGCGGTCGGCGGCGCGCATCCAGAGGGCGTCGTCCGTGGGATCGTCTCCAACCAGGTCCGAGGCCCAGGCCGTGACGACATCATCCAATGCGCGGTCGCGCCCCAGGTACACGGCACGGTCGACCTTACGCTCCTCCAGCAAGAAGCGCGCGCTGTTGCGAAGGGTAACCAAGTCCCCCTCGGCTGGACCGAGCAACCCTAAGCGCATTGGGACATAGTACCGCCCCTCTCTTGCATGTCACCAGAAGACCGAACGAAGCTCCCGGCCATGAGCAAGCCGGCCAGGCAGGAGCAGAAGCAGCGGCGGATCCGTGCACTGAGCACGCCGGTGCGAGTGTTTCACGATGGTCACGCGGTCGAGGCCGAAGCCGGGGAGCCCGTGGCCATCAGCCTGATCGGCGCCGGGCGCCTGCTGCTCGCCCGCAGTCCGAAGCTACACCGGCCACGAGGTCCCTACTGCCTGCGGGCCGCTTGCGACGGCTGCCTCGCGCGGGTGGACGGGGAGCCCAACATCATGACCTGTCAGGTTCGCGCTCGGGAGGGAATGCGGATCGAGACCCAGAACGTGCTCGGCTCTCGCGGCGCCGATCTACTGCGCGCGACCGACTTCATATTTCCTCACGGATTCGACCACCATCGTCTGATGGCCGGGACGCCGATCCTCGGGACGGCAATGCAGCAAATCGCTCGCCGCGTGGCGGGGCTCGGGCGTATGCCGGAGAGCGCCCTGGGGGTGAGCGAGACTTCTTTGACGTTCACGCCGGATGTCTTGGTCGTGGGGGCTGGACGCAGCGGTTGCCGCACGGCGCTCTCGATCAAGAAGCAGCGCCCGGAGACGAACGTGATGGTGGTCGGCTCGGCGCTCGAGCCGGGAGGGCGGTTTGCGCTCTCGGAGCCGGAGGCATGGCAGCGACTCAATGCTGAGCTGGCAGCAGCACAAATCCTCCCGGAAATGGCCTCTACCGTAGCAGGGTTGTTCCTCGAGCCAGCACAGGCCCAGCGCCCCGTCGTCTTGCTCGCGCGCGCGGCAAGCGAAGAGCAAGCGCCCCGCATCGATCGGGTGGAACCGAAGGTCGTGGTGTTGGCAGTTGGCGGCCACGACTACGTCGCGACGTTCGATGGCAACGACTTGCCCGGTGTGTTCTCTGCGCGAGCGGCGCTGACGGCGTTGCACTACGGGGTGCTGGTCGGGCGCCGCGTACTGGTCGTGGGCGCCGGCGTCGAAGCTGAAGGGTTCATGCGGCGCGCCGAGCTCCACGCAGAGCTCACCCAGGTGCCGCTGCCCGCGCTGGAGAGGGTGAAGGGCAACTCCAAGGTTACGGGAGCCGTGGTGCGTCACGGAAACTCCACCCAGACACTCGAGGTGGATGCAGTGGTGATCGGTGGTCCCCGTGCACCGTCGTTCGAACTCGCAGTTCAAGCCGGCGTCGAGGTCGAGTTCGACCCAGCCGCCGGTTACACGCCTCGAGACCCTGTCTTGTCCCCGGAGTCTGGCAGTGTCCCGGTGTTCTTGGCGCGCACCACCGGGTCGACCCCGGAGCAGATCGCCAAGCGCATCACGCTTTTCTTGGGGTGAGGGTGCACTGGTGAGGAACCGATGCTTCCCCACGAAAACGCAGTAAGACTCTGGACTCGCTCAGTTGTCGGGCTGCGCCTGCATGCAACCCATGCCGAAGTCCGTGCCGCACGGCCCGTTGATGGTCACGCAGCAGGGAGTACCGAAGCCGCTGTTGGGACAGAATGCGGGGTTGCAGGTGCCCATGGACGACCCGCCAGTGCTCGATGATCCCCCGAAGCTCGAGCCGCCCTGACTCGAACCGCCCTGACTCGAGCCGCCTTGAGCGGAGCCACCGGTGTTGCTGCCGCCTTGGGACGAGCCACCCTGACTCGAGCCACCCTGACTCGAGCCGCCCTGACTCGAGCCGCCCTGGGCCGACCCGCCGTTGCCGCCCGACGCCGCGCACTGCGCGGTACAGCTGTCGACGTCAGCGCCGTTGCATACGCAGGTGAGCAAGCAACCCGTGCAACCTGAGCAGTTGGGCGCCACGGTGCACTGGCTGCTCGAGCTGCCGCCATTGCCTGCGCCGGCGCTGCCACCACTCGAGACGAAACTACCGCCGCTGCCGCCAGCGCCTCCTGCGTTACCGCCAGGAAACGACGTCTCTGCGTCGCCGCACGCGACCGCCCAAGCCAAAGCTACCAACGCGACCCAACCCACGCGCCTCATGCGGCGGAGCCTAGCAGATCCGGCGCGCAGGGGTTAATCGCGGATGAGCGCCTCGAACAGCCCCAAGCCGCCGGCGATGAACACCAAGTCGAACACACCAAGCAACATGAAGTAGTCGGTGAGTTCGTGTAGGCGCGCGCCATCTAGCAGCTCACGCGTCGCCACCACCGCGGACAGCAAGCACGGAGACAGCAGGGGGAACAGCACCGTTGCCAGCACCAAGTCCCGCGCCCTGGTGCGCACGGTCATGGCACCAAACAGGGTTCCGCTCGCAGCGATCCCGGGTGTTGCGAAGAGCGCGATCACCAGCACCCCGAGCCCAACTTCGGACAGCTCGAGGGAGAAAAACAGCGCCGTGAGAGGTACGACGACCACCTCGACGACGAACAGGAAGAACAGCACGCCGAGCGCCTTGCCCGCGAACAGAGCGCTGGGTGACAGGGGGGACGTGAGCAGGCCAATCAGCGCGGCTTCGTCGCGCTCGCGTTGCCAGGTGCGGCCGATTGCCAGCACGGCGGCAAAGGCGACGGACAACCAGAGCGCGCCGCTGGCGACCAATCGCCGGGTGGAAACTCCGCCGTAGAACGCCATGCTCGAGAGAATCACCACCAGAACCGCAAAGAACGCGCTGGTGGTGACGACCTCTCCCGTTCGCACCTCGATGCGGAGATCCTTCATCAAGAGCAAGCGCGCTTGGCTGAGCCAGCCGGGTGGGCGGTGGGTGGTAGGGGCGTTCATCGCTTGAAGCGCTATGCTCTCGAGATCGGGACGGTCGAGTGAGACCTCCCGCGGCATTCTGATTCGGATTGGGCTCCTATGAGCAGCAGATGTTTAGCCGCAGCGAGCCGTTTGGGGGCGACTTGTTTGCGCGGAGCCGCAGGTCTGTTTGCCTACCGGCCCGAAGGCCGCACAAATGACGCAGTGCGCTGGACGCTCTCCCTCGGCCTTGGTAGGACGCCAGCATGAGTGCCGCGTGGTACCTGCTGGGGCTCGGCGCACTGAGCCTACTGCTGAGCCTCAACGCGCGTTTTCCAGTCCAGCGCTTTGGAGGGTTGTCCCTCGTGAGCTTCTTTGGCGGCTGGTTGACCACGGAGCTCGCGCTGCACCACCTGATGGTTCAGCTCGGGCTCGCGGGCGTCTTGATCTACCTGGGAGCGCTGAGCGACTTCTCTCGGCCGGGCTACGTGGGAGCCTTCTTGTTGGTTATCAGCTGGGCTCAGCTCATGCGGCTCCACCGCCGCGCGGCCCTGGCGGAGCACGCGCTCGACTCGGCGCTGGCAACGTTGCGCGGTGAGAGTGAGGGGCGCGTCCAGGTCGGCTTCGGTGAGGTTTGGCGCCCCTTTTCCCTACGGCACAGGCAGGTGAAGGTGGAGCGGCGGCAGTACGCCACCCACGGGGGCAAGCGGCTGCACGCTCACGTTTACTTCCGCGAGGATCGACCGAAAAACGCCCCGGTACTTGTTTTCGCGCACGGCGGCGGTTGGGTCGTGGGTTTCAAGCGCTTCCAGGCGCTCCCCATGTTGAACCAGCTGGCAGCGCAAGGTTGGGTGTGCGTGAGCCTCGACTACCGGCTGGCGCCTCGAGCAACCTTCCCCGATCCGCTGATCGACGTGAAGCGCGGCATCGCATGGACCAAGCGGCACGTCGCGGAGTGGGGCGGAGACCCGAGCTTCGTCGCGCTGAGCGGCAACTCCGCTGGCGCCCATTTGGCTGCCTTGGCGGCGCTGACTTGGGACAAACCCGAACTCCAGCCAGGGTTCGAGGCTGAAGACACCCGCGTTTCCGCGTGCATTCCGTTCTACGGCGTCTTCGACCTGCTGAACAGCAAGGGGCAGTGGCGACACAGCGGCATGCAGAACTTGATGCGCTTCGTGGTCATCAAGCAGAGCCTCGACAAGGCGCGAGACCAGTACGAGTTGATGAGTCCCATCACCCACGTGCGACGCGACGCGCCTCCGTTCTTCGTGATCCACGGGGACGTGGACTCCCTGGTGCCGACTGGCGAGTCGCGCCACTTCAGCGAAGCACTGCGGGCAGTATCCGAGGCGCCAGTGCTGTATGCGGAGATCCCCGACGCGCAGCACGCTTTCGAGATCTTCAAGTCGATCCGTGGCGTCTACACCGTGCGCGCCGCCGCGGAGTTCCTGGAGCTCGTCCGTTCAGGGCAGAACACCTTGAAACACCGCGCCCACGCCGCGTAGCAAGCAGGCGCAACCCCCGGTCAATCGCTGATCTGAGCGCTAGTTCGAGTGCTCACGAATCACCCTGACTCCATGCGAGGGTTTGGGGTTAGGATGCGCGCCCCATGGCAGACGTACGCATCGAACACATCTACAACTGCGAACCCGACACCGTTTGGGACAAGTTCTTCTTTGACGCGGAGTACAACACTCGCCTGTTCAAAGAAGGTCTGAAGTTCCCCGCCTACGAGCAGACGAAGTTCGAGGAGACGGACACCGAAATCCGTCGCTCGGTGGAGGTGACTCCGGAGCTTGGCCCGATGCCTGGACCGCTGAAGAAGATCATCGGAGACGGCCTCGGCTACCGCGAGGACGGCGTCTTCAACAAGTCCACCAAGCGCTACAAGATGGTGATCACGCCGAACAAGATGGCCGACAAGGTGACCATCACCGGCGAGATGTGGATGGAGCCCAAGGGCGACGGCAAGAGCAACCGTATCTTCACCTGCAGCGTCAACGCGAAGATCTTCGGCGTAGGCGGCATGCTCGAGAAGAAGACGATTGAAGACATGAAGAAGAGCTACGAGGTGGGCGCCGAGTTCACCAACAAGTACATCGCCGAGAAGGGTCTCTGATCCCTCTCGCCTGCTGCGCGCGTATTGCCATACAGAAACACGCGCAGTAAGGTCCGCATCGATGAGCAGCGCGCCCGACGAACCGCAGGTGGCACAACCTGGCGGTGCCGGGCGCGCCTTCGATCTGAAGCGCATCGCAGTCTCTGGCGTGAGCTACGCCGCGTCCTTTCTGGTGACGACGGTGCTGCACGAGCTCGCGCACTACGTTGTCGCGCTCGGCTGGGGTCGCGACCCGACGCTGTTCCACAACTCGGTGCAGAGCGCGCTAGAGGTCTCGAACACCGCACGCGTCACGACGAGCCTCGCGGGTCCCATCTTCAGTCTGCTGCAAGGCGTGTTGCTGCTGCCGCTCGAACGACGCCTGCGCAAGGCATCGCCGGAGCTGCGCCTGTTCGTGGTGTGGCTCGCTTTTCATGGACTGATGAACGCCACCGGCTACCTGTTCACTACCGCCTTCGTGCCGGACGCGGACATGGGCTCCGCCGCCCGGCGCCTCGAGATCCCCTTCTGGGGCATGCTCGCAATGAGTGGACTCGGCTTCTGGAGTATCCGCGTGGCTGCGCACTGGATCTACCCTGGGTTCGTCGCACTGCTGCCATCGAACGCGCGCACGGATGTTTCCGCACGTAACCGAGGCCTGGTGGGTCTTGCGCTGTTCGCCTGGCCAATCGGTGTACTGCTGGTGCTCCCGGCCTCGCTCCCAGTCCCGCACTGGCTCTCGCTGATGTACGTGCTGATCGCTGGTGTCGGCAGCGTTTGGTTCACGGACTTCTCCAAGGCAGACGCGAAAGCAGGCAAGTCACCCGTATCGGACACGGAGACTTCGACGCCGGACGGACTCAACGTCGCGCTCCCGGCTCTCAACGCTGGCTTGTGGGTGGTGCTGACGTTGCTCTGCCTGTTGGTGCTGCGCCACGGCGTGCACCTCGGATAGGTGGCCGCTTTTGGAACTCGCAGGCACCGACCGCTCAACCGAAAATTCACTTCATCGGAAGAACGTCTCGAAACGAGATCGCGTGCGCTGAGCGTTGACTCGGTACCAAGCCGCGAGGTTATCCTCGGGAGATGTATTCAAAGGGAGGGAGGCGACGCACTGCGCGTTCGCTAGGTCTGCAGCTTGCTACCGCAGGAGTGATCTTGGCCACAGCTGGGCCCGCGCTGGCGCTACCGGCTTTCCCTGGGGCAAAGGGCTTTGGCGCTGCTGCGACTGGAGGTCGGGGTGGTCGCGTTATCAAGGTGACCACGCTCGCTTCCAGCGGTCCTGGCAGCCTGCAGGAGGCGCTGGCCGCCAGCGGCCCCCGCATCATCGTTTTCGACGTAAGTGGAGTCATCGACGGCGACCACACCATCGCGCACGGAGACGTGACCATCGCTGGCCAGACGGCGCCGGGCGCAGGCATCACGATTCAGGGTCGACTGTTCGGGGCCTATGACTTCGACGTCGGCAACATCATCATTCGCCACATCCGCGTTCGGCCACCACCGCTGACCCCAAGCGACGGAGATGGGGATCAGTACGATGGCATCCAGCTGTCACGAAACTTCCGCTTCATCTTGGACCATGTGAGCGTGAGCTGGGGTTCGGACGAGACCGTGGACTTCTACGAGGCCCGTGAAGCCACGATTCAGTGGAGCACGATCGAGGAGTCAGGCGTCTACGGCCACTCGGAGGGGGAGCACAACTACGGCCTGATCAACGGCCCCGCAGGCGGGCTGATCAGCGTCGACCACAACTTGTTCGCCCACCACAAGAACCGCGCCCCGGCGATCGCTACTGGACCGGCGGAAGTCACGAACAACCTGATCTACGACACGAATCACGGGTTCGTGCATCACAACCCCGCCTCAGGCAACTTCAACATCGTCGGCAACTACTATCGCCGGGGTCCGTCCGCGGAGCTCTTTCCGTTCTACTTCGACTCGGAGTCGAGTGACGGCCAACCGAGGTATTATCTCCACGGAAATTATATCGATGACCCCGACGAGCTCGAGGGCTACGTGGACAACCCCTGGGTCGAGGGTGGTCATTCGACGTTCGACAACATGCTGGGCGATGGTGATTGGGTCGACACGCCGTTCGACTTCGCGACGGAAACCGCCGAATACGCCAGCTATCAACTCGACACCGCCGAGCAAGCGTACGATCGCGTGCTCCAACTCGCAGGGGCTTTTCCGCGCGACACCGTCACGCGACGCACGCTGGCTGAGGTTGCCGATCGCGGCGGGTCGTGGGGCGCCAAGCCTCCCGATGACCTAATGGAGGGCCTGAACCCGGGCGCAGCGCCAGTGGACACCGACTCCGACGGAATGCCCGATGCTTGGGAAAGCGAACATGGCCTCGACCCCAGTACCGACGACAGCGCGAGTCAGCAACCAAGCGGCTACACCGCGATCGAAGACTACATCAACGGCGTCGCTGACGAGATCACCGGTGCGCCACCGGATCCAAGCGGCGGGGGCGGCAACGGCGGAGGCGGCAATGCGGGAAGCGGGGGCTCGAACCATGGAGGCAGCGCACAGGGCGGGACGGGTAGCGGCACGCCGTGCGCAACGAACCCACAGGTGAATTGCAGCAACTCCTCGAGCGCGGACTCGAGCAGCTGCGCGTGTCGGACGCCGTTGAGCGGTGGCAGCACGCCGCTGACGCCAGCATGGTTTGGTGCGGCTCTAGCCGTCTACTTGCTCCGACGGCGCCGACGCTGACGTTCGGAGCGGTGCGCGGCAGGCTCTCAGAACCCGAACACGCGTTGCGTCCACGCGACCCCGTAGACGGAGCGGAGCGTGGCGCGCAACGGCTCGGCCTCGGGCGCCGACCTGAACGCCGCTTCGTACGCTTGAGTATCCGGGTGGTTGAACGGCGCCAGCGCGCGCCCAGACTGAAACACGCGCATTCCCCGCTCCGCGTTGAAGGCAAAAAACTCGCGTGATTGCTCCTCTCGGCTCAGGTAGTCCGGCTCATACTGCGTTGCCGCAAGGATCACTGAGGCGGCATAGACGCTGAACTCCAGCACCGCGAGCACGCTGTCATTGACCGCGAACGTGTTGTGCGGCTCGAGTCCCTGCTGAAAGCGCTCAATGGCGACGGTCGCGCCGTTGATGTACGCATTCCATTCGTCCCACACGTAGAGCGGTCGATCGTCCCAACCCGGCTGCCCAGCCAGGTAGAGATCGTAGCGATAGCGTCTCAAGCTGGGCGGTATCAGCGCCGCAACCTGTGCCTTGCGGAAACCAGGCTCGCGGAGGATAGCGGCTCTACCCCCGAGCACATAGAAGCCGGTGGCGCGCCGGTCAGCCCGCGATGCCACCAGTCTGAGCTCGAATCCAATCGAGTGCGTCAGCTCATGGGCTGTGCTCGCTTCATCTGGCCAAGTCGTGGTTTCCCGGGCGGGCCGGCGCTGCACGATATCGGTCAGGGTGGGTCCCCAAGTCGGGTTTGTCGCGGCGTTCGTCGGCGGCACGTGGCTCCAAACGACGCGACTCCCCGGCAGCGTAAGCGAGCCTTGGTTTTGGGGGGGAGGAGCTGCGTAGTTTGCCTGAGGCGCGGCGGGCGGCCCCGTGTATGCCGGCGGATACGCCGCACGGCTTCGCGACTGCCGTGGCTCGCAACTGGCGAGGACACTGAGCGCACTCAACGCGAACGCAGACGCGAGACGCATATCCAGAGCCTAACTCAACAACGGATCACTTATGGATGGCTTCGGACTCCGACGTGCGCGCTGCACACGCGGTGAGGACGACGAGGGAAAGCAACGCGTAGCGGCTCAAGCTCGAATCGGTAACGAAGTTCAGCGAGCGCGTGAAGCGCTCTTGAAGCGGTCCGCGGCTCGAGATCCGTTGCGCCTCCCCCCCAAATCCAGTCTCGTGCGTGGACTAGAGCCCCCAAAACCAGCCAAAAACCCGCCAAATTCGCAGATCTGCGAGCTATGAGGTGACAGGCCGCGCGCGCATACTGCCGACATGTCACGTCTCTTGTTGGGCTCCTTCGCGATCAGTCTCTGTGCCTCTGCCGTCGCTTGCGGCTCTGATGACTCGGGCGGCAGCAGTGGGGGAACTGGAGCGACCTCCAGTGGGGGCAGTGCCGGTTCGAGCAACGGCGGAACCGCAGGTGGTGGAAACGGCGGAACCGCCGGTTCGAGCAACGGCGGAACCGCAGGTTCGAGCAACGGCGGAACCGCAGGCAACGGCGGAACAGCTGGGAGCGGCGGGTCCGCTGGGAGCGGCGGCAGCGGGGGGTTGACCAGCTGCGCGCCACTACCAATGCCGAGCGGAAACACCGTCCGCGTCACTCCAAGCGAAGCAGACCAGCTCCCCAGCATCGTCGCTGGCGCCGCGACAGGCACGACAATCTTGCTTGCGGACGGCACTTACACGATGTCCACCAGCGGTGAAGCCGCCCGACGCATCCAACTGAAAACCCCCGGCGTCACGCTGCGCGGAGAGAGCGGCGACGCGAGCAAGGTGATCCTGGACGGCGAATACCAAACCGACGAGATGGTGACGGTGCACGCTTCGGACGTCACCCTCGCCCACTTCACCGTGACCCATGCGGTGAATCATCCGATCCACGTCACCCCGGACGAGTCCGGCGAGATCGTCAGCGGGACACGCCTCTACGGCATGCGCATCATCGATGGCGGTGAGCAGTTCGTGAAGATCAACCAGAACGGAGATCGCGACGCGTTCGCCGACGACGGAAGCGTTGAGTGTTCCTACTTCGAACTCACCGACGCTGGCCGCCCACACATCGAACGCAACCCAGGTGGCTGCTACACAGGCGGCATCGACGGACACTCCGCGCAAGGCTGGGTCGTGCGGCAGAACACGTTCAAAGGGATCTACTGCGCAGGCGAAGGTCTGGCGGAGCATGCGGTTCACTTCTGGAGCGCGTCGCGCGACACCCTCGTCGAGAACAACACGATCATCGACTGCGCGCGAGGCGTCGGTTTCGGGCTAGTCGAGACCGGTAATGTGCGGGACTACCCGGATAACCCCTACCCAGGCGTCGGCTACATCGGGCACTACGACGGCATCATCCGCAACAACGTGATTTGGGCGAACATCGCCTACTTCGACACCGGCATCGAGCTCGACCAGGCGCGCGGCGCGAAGGTGTTCCACAACACCATCGCCATCGGATCAGGCGCGACCGGGTTCTACACCGGCATCGACTACCGCTTCGCAAATAGCCTGGTGGAAATCCAAAACAACATCGCGCAACGCATCACGGTGCGCAACGGCGCGATGGGGACTCTGGCCGACAACCTTGAAGGTTCGCCGTTGTCACTGTTCGTGGACGCGAACGGGGGTGACTTTCATCTAGCGGCGGGCAGCGCCGCAGACGCTGCAGTGGACCAAGGCGGAGCGCTGACTGAAGCGGGCGTGGACATCGATGGCGAGACCCACGACAAGGGTGGCGCCCCAGACATCGGCGCAGACGAGCGCTGAGGTCTCAAGCGATACGCATGTCAGCCGCGGCGACCCAGTGCGCGCTGGCCTTGCCACCTAGCGCGCTCAGTGCATCGTCGATGATTTCCTCGAGCGCCTCGGCGGACAGCCCGCACTCGAGCGCCTGATCGAGGCGCGGGTCACGCCCTTTCACAGACTCGAGCTCGCGGCTGACCACCGCGTAGCTCAGCCCGTGCCAGTCGCGCTGCAGCCGCGTCAGCACCACGCGATCGTGCTCGATCAACTCCGGGCGCTTGTTCACCTCTTGCGCAATTTCGACGAAGTTGTGGTACTCGCCGAGCACCCGGGAGGCCTCCTGCTCGTCCATTTCCCCCTGGCTATTCACGTCGAAGAGGTCTCGCATGCGCTGGCGCAACTTGAGCACCGTACGACGGTCGTAGACGCGAAGGGTCTGGAACGCGTCACGTCCACAGAGCTTCGAGAGACTATTCGACGCGCTGCGCACATTGCTCCAGAGATCGGCTCCGTGGGTCCGTTCGGCGCCCTGACGCAGGCGAAAATACGCGTGGCGCGTGGCGAGGGCGATCTCCACTTCGTCGTAGTGATACGTCGACAGCGGCGGTACCTCGAGGAGGCGACACATCAAGACTTCAGCGTTGCGCAGACCGCGCAAGAGTTCACGCCGCACCTTGTCCACCAAGCGCGCGACCTGCCACCGGTCCCCCGTGCCAGCCCGCGTGAGTTCGGCGTCCAGCTGCCCGAAGGCGAAGCGCGCCATGAAGGCCGCATCCCCAACGCGCTCAGCAAAGGGCGACTCGACGTGCTCAACGCGTTCCAAGACCACGGCGAGCGCTGCCCGCCCCGATCCCAGCGCGTCTCGCGCAACCTGAACAGCGGGCTCGCAGGCGGGCGCCGGCTCACCCTCCAGCTGCTGCGGGTCCAGGGCGAGAGCCGCCTGCATCGCGGCGGAGAAGATCTCGCGGCAACGCGCGTGGGCCGCTTCCGAATGGACGGGATGCGCATGCGAGGACGGGGGGGAGGAGGCCCCTCCGCTAGCCCGAGCTGCAACTGAAAGCTGTCTGACGTTCGACACCGCACTCCTTGAGCGAGCCAAACCCGCCCATCGAGGGTGAACGGCAGGTGCGGAGAGAGCTTGAGCGGAGAGAGAAGAGCGGGGGCGGGAGCGGGAGGGACGCTCGCTGCGCTCGCTGGGAGGGCGGGAGCGGGGGCGAGCGCGGCTCGCTCGCTGCGCTCGCATCGGAATCTGCCAGAGCGAGGGCGGGAGCGGCTCGCTCGCTGCGCTCGCATCGGAGGTCCACTGAGCGGGAGCGGGGCTCGTTCGCTTTCGCGAACATCGCAGCGGGTGCGGGTGCGGGTGCGCTCCCGCTCCCGCTCTCCAGGCGAAGCCCCCGCTCCCGCTCCCGCTCGTCCGCGCGCTCTCGCCCGGATCGTGCCGCCGTGCTCGGTGCGATCGAGGCCGGGGCCGTGCTCGCCAGGCTCGGACTGCGTCCTGCGCGTGGCTGCGCGCGGTGCGGGCGTTGCCCGCAGCCTCGACCGCGCCTGCGCGCGGCGGCGCGGGGGGTGGAGCGCCACGCGCGGTGTGTGGCCCGTCACCGAAGAAGGAACAACACCATGTTGCGAATCTATCCCGTCCTACTTTCCCTGATCGATTCAGTCCAGCCGCTCTTGTCCCAACTCGAACGCCACGACCCTGACCTCGCTCGGCAGTGTCGGCGCGCTCTCTCGAGCGCGCCGCTCAACCTTGCCGAAGGCAGCTACAGCCAGGGCCGCAACCGCAAGGCGCACTACTACAACGCGCTGGGCTCGCTGCGGGAGGCGCTCGCCTGCTTCGAGGTCGCGGCGGCACACCGCTACCTCCCTCCCGTAGAGCCCCAGCTCGCGCGCCAGTTCAACCACGTGCTCGGCACATTGGTGCGTCTCGTCGGCGGTCACTAGCCGCATATCCGCGAGGAATGCGCGCTACTCAGCGCGCATTCTTCGCGTGAGGTGCTCGAGCAACGCGGGTTCGCCGCGCAGGTACGCAGCAAACTCGCGAGCGACTAGGCGATGCACGAGGCTACCGACGCGCCGGGTGGCCAACTGACTGCGCGTGGGACTGTCGTACTCGATATCCGCCAAGCGCACACACACAGCAGCCGTCAGCCCCCTGCGAAGTTCAGCTTCTTCCGCACACTCGCTCCAATTCGTCACGTCCTCCGCGGCTAACCGCAGCCCTTCGCGGAGCCCGAGGAACAGGCCTTCTTCGTGTGTACCTCCGCCGCTCGTTCTGCAGTAGTTGGCGTAGCTCTCGATCTGCGCCGTCCCGGTGTCACTCCAAGCTGCAACCGCCTCAATGCGCACCCCATCAACTTCCTGGTGCACGCAAAAAGGCGACGCACTGAAGTCACCTTTGCCTTCGACAAGGCTCCGAAAGCCCGATGGACGTCGGATGATCTCTGCGCGACGGTCACAAAGAGAGAACGAGACCGTGGGTAGCGCCAGCGCCAACTCCACGAGCTTCTGCTCGATCTTCCGGCGACTAAAGCTGCATTCTGAAAAGATCTCCGCGTCCGGAAGGAAACTCATACGCGTCCCGCGGCGCTCGGTTGTTCCCAGCCGTTCAAGCTCCGAAGCCTTGAAGCCCCTGGCGAAGCGTTGACGATAGTGAATGCCCCCTCTGAAGGTCTCCACCAAGGCCCATGCAGACAGCGCGTTGACGGGACTCAGGCCCACGCCGTGCGAAGCGATGTGGTCGTGTGGATAGTGACCGTCAAACGTTGAACCGGCATGTAGCGTGGTCATCATTCGCTCGATGAAGCGACCCTCGAGTCCCTCCGCAGGGATACCAAGTCCGTCGTCTTCAACGGTGCACGAACCGTCCGCGCCAAGTTCAACGGCGATTTGATTGCAGTGCCCCGCGAGGTGTTGATCCAACGCGTTCGCCAGCACCTCCCGGAACAGATGGTGCAGACCACTCCCATTGTGCACGTCTCCCACGTACATTCCTGGTCGCTTCCGAACAGGCTCCAGTCCCTCGAGCACAGTGATGTTCGCTGCCGAATATTCGTTCTCGCCCATGCTTCCTCCAATGCTTTGCGCGCACCTGCACAACGCAGCCGCGGCCGTTTCCTCGAGGCAAAAGATTTGACCCTCAAGAACTTGCTCGACGCGTGCCCTCCCCCCAAAATCCGTGAGCCACGGCTTTGGCAGCTTCAGCGACCAACTCGGCGAGATAGAGCAGACGTGAAGGGGCCTCGGGCTCTCTCAAGAGCCTGCTTCGCACCCCCTGTTTCGACTCCCCATATCTAGCATCCAGAGACGACGAATTCAGCTAAAATTTAGCTGTTTTGGCGATTTTTGGGCCTGATTCGTGGAGCATTTTCAGGCCCTTCCAGAGGCCGACCTTTAGGTACTGAAAGGCGAACCAGACGAACGTCATCACGAGCCAAGAGCACACCAACCAGCCACTCCGTTCGGGGCCAATTCCGGCACCGACGACGCCAAGTCTTGGACCGTGAGGCAGCAAGCTCCAGCCCTCTTGGAGGGGTGCCACGCTCCACATCAACACGAGAGAACCGTTCTCGAAGCCGACCAGGCGTTGCAGCCCCGAGTCGTCGTCCCAGCAGTAGGTCAGGTCGCAACACATGGGGAACGCAAAGAGCGCCAGGGTCAGGAGCAGGTGACTCACGGCACGTGCGTTGACAGGCGCCGTCAAGCAGCCTCCGAACGGCCAACGCTTGCTCTGGTCGGGGTCTGGCGAACGCGTCGTTTCGCCCGCTGCCTCGCCCTCGCTTCGCGGGCTGCCGCGATGAAGAGGCAACTGAACCAGGCGCACCCCGCAAACCAGTAGACGCTGACAGTGACGCCGTAGCCCACGGGTTCTACGACACCGCCAAGTACCGGACCGTGGATTGCTGCGTGGGACTCCTTCCAGCCCCGTGACCAGCAAACGTTGAACACGCTGAGATTGCCTCCCTGCAGGCGGATCTCTTTGGTGACCAAGCAGGGCCCGGATGACGTCTGCTCACGCGCGTGCCAGACGTAGCTCAGGCTCAGGCAGAGCGGGAACACGAAGGCCCACAACGTGAGCAAGGGGCGCAGCGCACGTTGCACAGCTGCGAGACCTCACAGCGCGCGGTGAACTTGGGCGAAAACTACTTCGGGATGCGGGGGATCTCACCGCAACGGAAGTTCGCCCTGTGGGCGTTCACAAGGACATCCACAAGAACAGGCTCTGCTGGGTCTCCCGCGCTCGGGCCGCGAGTCGTTGGATGATGCTCAGGCACTCGGCGACATCGCGTGGCTTCACGCGATCCAGTGCGAACTCCTCGGTTGCCGCCCACGCATCCAGCACCCGTCGATGCTCGGCCCCGCCTAGCTGATTCAATGCGGAAACAAACTCTGGTGGCAAGCGAAACACCCAGGGACCTTCGTCGTTGGTCATCGAAGGTTCACCGGTCCACCCGACATCAGCGTCTGGCAGGAGGAGCCGTTGCAGCTTCTCGAGTTTCACCGTATCAACCGGCTTGATCGAAGCGCCCTCGAAGGTGTCCGTTGGAACGCCTTCACTGCTTATCTGCTCGGCTGAATTGGCCGGTCCGACTATCAGGTCATACAGCATCCACAGACCTCCTCGGCGTCAGCTCAACACAGCACGCTAGCGGGAGCAACGAGTAGCGAGTCTCACTCCTGCCCACATCGACGCTGCGTTGCTCCACGTCAGTTGCTTTTCCGTGTCGCGAAATGCGTGAAACGTCCGTTAGCTTTATGTCGTGCTAGGTTTCGAAGCGTTCGACGTCACAGCGGCCTGCGACCCACGTCCGGTGCTCGAAGGAACGCCCGCCCACCACAACATCCGAGGCGTGCAGTTCAACGTCATCCAGCGTGCGCTGCACGAGAAGGCGGAGCGCGTCGCCTTCAAGCTCTACCCGATGCGGGACTACAACGTCCTGTGTCTGCGGGCTGCGGAGACACTCTTTCCTCGCCTGGGACTGGGAGAGTCGCTGTGGCGGGTCGGCGGGTTCGCCGTAAAGGGCTTCAGCGAGTCCCTTGCGGGCAAGACCTTCATGACCCTCGCAGCGGGCCATCTGCAGACCGCCGTTCGCGCCATGCCCAGGGCGTATCGCCTCACCCAAGACGTGGGAAACGTGGAGGTGATCGAGGTGAACGACCAGCGCATGGTGATCGGGATCCGAGATGTGTGGCACCCAATCCCGTTCCACGTGGGGCTCTTGGAAGCGGCCTGCGCCTTTTTTGGGCAGCAGGCCGACGTATCCGTACGGCAGCTCGATTTGGGAAACCTCGACGTATGTTTCGAGAACGTCCGCGAGCTTTGAGGAGCAGATGCGCGTTAGCCCAGCGCCCGGATGCAGCAGCACCCGAACTCGTGCGCCCACAGCCTCTTTGGGCGCGCGAGTTTTGCAGCGAACTACGGAGACAGGACACTAGTTCGGCAGCTTCGCCGGCCGCGCGCAGCGGAACCCGGTGCCGGTGCTCGCCATCACTTGAGCGTGTTCTGCCTGACGCAACCCCACCTCGAGCGTGTCGAAGCGTCCGACCGCACCGTCGCCGCGAATCATCCTGCCATCGTCCAGCCCGTTCCAGTACACGCAATCGCTGCACGGCATCGGGTACTCGCTGAGAGGTGTCTGGCGGATGGCGCCGCCCGCCTCGAGGCTTCCCGAATCCAGCATCCATTCGATGACGTTGGACGCCAGATCGGCGTGGCCCCAGCGGCCTCTCGCAGCGTCGTCGAACGAACCCGGCTGCGCGAAGGCATTGGGGATCTCACAGGCGGTTCCGCCTGTCTGGAAATCATCGCATAGCTTGACGTAGCCACTACCCGCTGCGCCATCTCCCCAGGGAAATCGACGCTCCTGCGAGCCGCCTGCGAAGGCAAAGTTCCACTCAGCCTCTGTGGGTAGGCGGCCGCCGTCCCAGATGCAAAAGGCGAGCGCCTGGTACCAAGTCACGCAGTTCACGGGTAGATCGTCGTTGCCACCCCACCCTGAGCCGCCTGTGCAGTAGCCATCGCCACCAGAGAACTGGGTCGCATACTCGGCCTTGTCGTTGGGCAAGGGCCAGCCAGACTGCCAACCGGGGAAATCACCGAATGCTCCGCTGTTGAGCGACGGCGGGTTCGCTGCGATCCCCTCTCCCGCATCCAGAAAAGCGTTGAAGCGCTCGTGGGTCACTTCGTAGATATCCAGATAGACGGGGCTGATCGTCGCCGTGTACTGAGGATCCGTCCAACCCTGTTCCGACGCCTTTGAGTAGCTCCGACTGAACGTGCCGCCAGGCAAGCAAGTCGTCGAGCAGCAGTCGTCGGTCTTGTCCGTCCCGCAGCCCAAGAGCGGACCCGAACCGCAGCTCGCCGGTGTGTCCGTGGTGGTACCGCTTGGACAGTCGCCGGGGCTGCCTGCGCCACCTGCAGTACCGCCGTTGCCAGCAGTACCGCCGTTGCCAGCAGTACCGCCGTTGCCAGCAGTACCGCCGTTGCCAGCAGTACCGCCGTTGCCAGCAGTACCGCCGTTGCCAGCGGTACCGCCGTTGCCAGCAGTACCGCCGTTGCCCGCCGCACCACCGTTGCCTGCGCTGCCTCCAATACCCGCGCTGCCGCCTTGCCCCGCGGTACCGCCCGCGCCTGCCGTGCCGTCCACTTTCTCGAAGTTGGGCAGCAGGCAGCCTCCGGTCACGGCGAGCGCGCACAGCACTCCGGCGCTCACACCCCAGGTCACGCGGCGCATCAGAATCGACCTCCAACACCAACGCTGCCAAGCCCCACTCGGGCGTGCACCTCGGACTCGCGAGAGCGACTGATCAGCAACACCACTCCGCTCGCCACGCCCACCACGCCGACCGCGAGGCCAATCGTGGAGAGGAGCTTCATGCTGTCGTAACTGTCGACATCCGCATGAAACTCGGGTCCGCAGCTCTTGTCGGGGCAGTTGTCGTCCAGATCGCTCTTTTTCTGCAGGGCAATGAAGCCCGTGACACCACCAAAAATGAAACCGGCGCCGCCCATGCCGAGCGCGAGGTAGGCGGGAAGCGCAGACGACTCACTCCCGGCATCCACGGGAGGACTACCCGCGCGGGGAGAAGCGTCGGCGGGCGGAGTGGTAGCTGGCTTGGGTGCTACGTTAGCTGGCATCGGTGGGGGCGTCGCGTCAACGGCTGGTGCGTTCAGCTCGACCTCCTTTGCCTCGCCTTCCGTCAAGATCACTTCCTGGGCCTCACCCCCGAGCTCCACGCGATGCTTGCCGGGGTCGATGGGATGCGGCACCCCAATCAGCGCAGCCGGCAACTCTCGACCGTCGATAGTGACTTGCGCAACGGCACCCACTGGCTTCAGCTTCACCGTCAGCTTGGGGATGCGGGGTAGGAGTTCTGTGCGCTCCTTGGCCGCATCGGCTTGGGCCTTCTTTTGGACTTCCAGGCGGGCAGCGTCGAGCCCCTGTTCTTCGACATTGACCCGGGTTGCCGCGAGGTAACGCTCGTTCGCCTCAACCAAGCGTCCTAGTTTCACCAGACTGCGCGCCGCCCACAGCGAGAGTGAAGGCGCGGGGACGAGCGCCTCGGCGCGACTCAAGCGGTCCAATGCCGAGTCGTACTCGCCCTTTTGGTAGAGCGCGACGCCTTCTTGTCCGAGCTGGCGCGCAGCGCTGCGATCCGCGGCTCCAGCAGGCTGCGCCAGCGCCGAACTCGTCGACAGCGCGAGCATCAGCAGGCACGTCGGCAGGATTCGCCCAAGCATGTTCGGAAGCCTACTGACCGCAACGGGTCAGCGCATCAGATTCCGAGATCGACTGGCCCCGTAGCGGTGGATGCGGGCTTCTGCGAGCCCGGCTTGGGCGCGGTGTGCGCAGCAGGTGGAGACGTTGGCTTCGCCTGGGTGCTCGCTTTTGCAGTCACCGTAGGTTGCAGCTTCAGCGTGGGGGAAACGGGGTTTGGGGGTGAGGGAGTAGCACTCGGCGCTGAAGAAGGCTCGCTCTCTGCGCTAGCCCCCGCAGAAGCGTTTGCGGACGCTGGCACCCTAGCGACCGTGGCTCCCGATGATGACTCCGGCGGGAAGGAGCTAGTCTGCGCAGCTCCAGAGGCGGATAGCGGTTCTTGGGTCAGCTTGGTGCCAACGCTAGCCACGGCCACACCCGCAGCAGCGACGACCAGAGCGCCGAGCGCCCAAACCCAGGTCCGGGAAGGCTTCTTGTTGGTGAGTTCGATGGGGCGTGTGTTCGCCGTTCCATGCTGAGTGTCGAGCGCGACCTCGGAGATAGCGGGCGCAGCCAGGCGGCCCAACTCCTTGACGCGCGGCTCACGCTGGTGGACCTCTTCTCGCTCACCGGCGAGGGCGCGCGCGGCGTCGAAGCTCGGCTCTGCGATCGCGCGGAGCGCGTGGATTTGTTCCCGCACGGATCCAAATCGCTGGCCGGGGTCCCGCGCGGTCGACTTGGCGAACCAGGCATCGAAGTCCTGCGGTATCGTCACCTTGCTGGACGGAGGCGGAGGATCTTCTGAACAGATCTTGATCACCAAGTCGGGAAAGTTGGCGCTGATGAACGGCTTCGCTTGGGTGACGCATTCATACGCGATGATGCCGAGCGCCCAGATGTCGGCGCGGTGATCGAGCGACTTGTCGCCTCGCAGCTGCTCCGGGCTCATGTAGTGAGGCGTGCCGAGGATCGCACCGGTGCGCGTCGTGTCTTCAGCCGCTTGGTCGAAGCGCGCCTTTGCGATGCCGAAGTCGAGCACCTTGACGACCTCTTCATCGTCGTTCTTGACGATGAAGATATTGTCCGGCTTCAAATCCCGGTGCACCACCCCAGCAGCGTGCGCCTTGGATATCGCGCGCCCCACCTGGACCAAGATCTGACTTGTTTCCGCGAGGCTAAGGGCTCCGCGGTCTAGGCGCTGGGACAGCGCCTCACCCTCGAGCAGCTCCATCACGATGAATGGCGTCTGCTCGTGAACTCCGTGATCCAGGATCTGAACGACGTGAGGGCTACGAATCCCCGCGGCCGCCTGGGCCTCTCGCTTGAAGCGCGCGCGGCCCTCAGGAGAGCTGGCGATCGCTGGGTCTAGCAGCTTCAACGCGACGTCCGAGGCCAACGTCAGATGCCGGCAGCGCCACACGGTGCCCATCCCGCCTTTGCCGAGGCGAGCCACGAGCTCAAAGCGCTCAGCGACCACGTCGCCTGCGCTCAGGTCTGCACTCGGGTCCTCCGCCACGTAGCCGAGCATAGCTCGGCGCGGAAGGCGCTACCCCAGAATGACTCGAATGTGAAACCCGAAAGCAAAGAGGCCAACCCGTTCGGGTTGGCCTCTCGCTTCCTTGCTGCGCTCAGTTACGCTGAGTGACTCAGGCGGCCTTGGCCTTGGCCTTCGCCTTCTTGCTGCGCGCGACCTTCTTCTTCGCGGGAGCGGCAGGCGCCTTGGCGGCCTTCTCCGCGCGCTTTGCGCGCTTGGTGGCTGCGCCGTGCTGGTCGAGCAGCGCGGGGGTTGAGAGACGCTCCAGGCGGGTCTTGTAGCCCTCGTCCTTCGTGCGCTTCTCGAGGTCGAGAATCGAGGTGATGAGCTTGCCGCGAGAACCGAACTTGTCCTTCACGGTGCTGAGCACGCTGTGGAGGTGAAGCAGCTTCTTGTTGGACACCTTGGCCAGGCCCTTGACCTCGCTCACGCGGTCAATCCACAGCTCGTCGGTGGCCAGCGCTTGAACGGCGGCAACCAGCTTCTCTTTGTTCTCGAACTTCTCTTTGACTACTTGCAGGGGGGTCTTTTTCACGATGGCTCTCCCGTAGGAAGTGCCGGCGGACTCGTCAGCCGACTTGGGGCGCTCAGCGCAGCAGACCATCTGCTTTGTTGAGGCGCGTCCGACATGGCCCGAAAGTCTGGTGAGACACCAGATGGGGTCGGGCGACGTAGCAGGCCAAGCGGGGCGGCGCAAGGGGTGCTCGGGCTCGTGACCCGCGGTCCTCACCCCCAAACCCGGGCGTCGGCAACGCAGCGTGAAACATACGTCGATGGGGGCTCGGCCCCATGACCGGCGTTGCTCCAAGGGGATCCAGAGTGTTTCGTTGTGCCTTGGGCGCCAGCGCCTTGGCTCGCCACGCCAATCCTGGGGCTGGGCGGAGTTCGAGCGGTTTTTCTGCGACCCAGGGGCTGACGGGGGATTTCGGGAAGGCTTCCGACACACCGCGGCATTGGTGTCGAGGCGACCCGCCGCCGAAAGAAATCCGAAACGGGCGCAGCCGCAGAGTCGCCCCACGGTTCAGCGCGCTGAGCCGAAGAAGATCGGATGGAGCGGAGATCCCAATGACATCGAACCACACCCCTCTGTACGCATGGGCCATATCCATGCGGAATCGAATCGGGCTAGCGCTTGTCGCGCTGGCGGTCGCGCTCAGCGCTGCTTCCTGGTCGCAGGCAGCGTTCGCAGACGAACCGGCGCCAGCGCCGGCGGCAGAGGCTCCGGCCGAAGCCAAGAAGAACATGACGTTCGAGGAGTTCCAGGAGAAGTCCGGAATCAAGGACGACGAGTCGCTGGAGAACAGCCCGCTCGGGAGCGCTGGTGGCGGCACGCCCGTCAATCACCTCTGGACGATGGTGGCGGCGATCCTCGTGTTCTGGATGCAGGCCGGCTTCGCCCTCGTGGAGTCGGGATTCACCCGCGCCAAGAACGCCGTCAACATTTTCATGAAGAACTTCATGGACTTCTCCTTGGGGTCCATCATCTTCTGGGCGCTCGGGTTCGGGCTGATGTTCGGCGTGTCGAACGGCTTCTTCGGCACCACTGGCTTCATGCTGAAGGGCTACGACAACGAGACATGGTCGTTCACCTTCCTGATGTTCCAGACGGTGTTCGCCGCCACCGCGGCGACGATCGTCTCGGGCGCCATGGCCGAACGCACCAAGTTCACCTCGTACTTGATCTACTCGGTGTTCATCACCGCCATCATCTACCCGATCTTCGGTAGCTGGGCGTGGGGTGGATTGTTCAAGGGCGGCGGCTGGCTCGAAGCCCCTGAAGGTGGCTTCCTGGCGAGCAAGGGCCTGCCCGGCTTCATCGACTACGCGGGTTCCACCGTCGTTCACAGCATCGGCGGCTGGGCGGCGCTCGCTGGCGCCATCGTGCTCGGACCGCGCATCGGCAAGTACGACTCCAAGGGCCGCCCGTTGCCCATTCGTGGCCACAACATGGCGCTTGCCACGGTTGGTGTGTTCATCCTCTGGATGGGCTGGTTCGGCTTCAACGCGGGCAGCACCACGGCGGTGACCGGTGGCGGCGCGGACCCGTTCGGCGGCTCGGGTAAGGCCTTCGCGCTGATCGCTGTGAACACGAACCTCGCGGCCTGCGCGGGTGCAGTGATGGCGATGATCGTGGTGTGGGGCATGACGAAGAAGCCCGACATCGGCATGACCCTGAACGGAGCGCTGGCTGGCTTGGTCTCGATCACCGCGCCTTGCGCCAACGTCTCCCCGATGTCCGCGGTCGTGATCGGCGCCATCGGTGGTGCACTCGTCGTGTTCGCCGTGCAGTTCTTCGACCGCATCAAGGTCGACGACCCGGTTGGTGCGGTCAGCGTCCACGGTGTGTGCGGCGCTTGGGGCACGCTCTCGGCGGCGATCTTCAACCATGGCGGGTTCACCGGAGCGCAGCTCGCGACGCAGGCCATCGGCGTGCTCGCAGCATTCGTCTGGTCCTTCGGCCTCGCGTTCATCCTGTTCAAGGTGATCAAGGCGACCGTCGGTCTGCGCGTCACGGCTGAAGAGGAAATCGAAGGTCTCGACATCACCGAGCACGGCAACGAGGCCTACCCCCGAGAGCTGGGTGGTGGTCACGGGATCGACCCCGATGTGGCCGAGGCTGCAGGGCTGAAGGCAGCCGAGACCGCCGAAGCCTGATTTCGGCAGCAGGCTGAGCGACGCTCAGCCGAAGCTTGGAGCGGCGCCCCCTGACTTGTGTCGGGGAGCGCCGTTTCGGTTTTTGTTGGGGGAGAGGGCCAATCGGGAGCCAACCCCGCGTGACGTATCAGCAAAAAGGGCGGCGACCGCCCGAGCATCATGCTACTCGCGGGCGCCATGGCCAGCGACCCCAAGCCCCGCGTTCGCTTCGCTCCCTCTCCAAGCGGCTACCTGCACATCGGTGGCGCCCGCACGGCGCTGTTCAACTGGTTGTGGGCTCGCAAGCTGGGCGGCAGCTTCGTCTTGCGCGTGGAAGACACGGATCAGGATCGCAGCTCGATGGAGAGCGTTCAGGCGATCCTCGACGCCATGCGCTGGCTAGGCATGGACTGGGACGAAGGCCCCGGCGTCGGCGGCCCTCACGAGCCGTACTTCCAGAGCGACCGCAAGGCGATCTACAAGGAGCACGCCGAGAAGCTCATTTCCGAGGGGAAAGCGTACCGCTGTTACTGCACCAAGGAGGAGCTCGACGCCCAGCGCGAGGCGCTCAAGGCGGAGAACCCCAAGGCGCAGTTCAAGTACCCGGGCACCTGCCGGAACCGCACGGATTCCCCCGACCTGCCTCACGTGGTGCGCTTCAAGGCGCCCACCGAGGGCAGCACCGCGTTCGACGACAAGGTGTTCGGCGTGATCGACACCCCGAACAAAGAACAGCAGGACTTCGTCATCATGCGGCGCGACGGGCTGCCCCTCTACAACTTCGCGGCGGTGATCGATGACCACCTGATGGAGATCAACCTGGTCGCTCGTGGCCGCGATCACATCGGCAACACACCCCACCAAGTGATGCTCTACCAAGCCTTCGGCTGGGAGTGCCCGGACTTCGCGCACCTGCCGATGATGCTCTCACCCAAGGGCGAGAAGCTCAGCAAGCGTCATGGCCACGTCGCGGTGCAGGACTACCAGGCGCGGGGCTACAGCCCGATGGGCGTGCTCAATTATCTCGCGCGCTTCGGCTGGTCCTTCGGGGACCAAGAGATCTTCAGCCGTCAGCAGCTGATCGACGCCTTCGACTGGACGCGAGTGAACCGCGGCGACGGTAAGTTCGACGACAAGAAGTTCGCCGACGTGAACTTCGAGCATCTCAAGCAACCCGAGCTGACCGACGACGACGCCTACGTTGCCCAGGTGAAGCCTTTCCTCGAGGAAGCGGGCCTTGGAGACGACGAAGGCCGAGTGCGCGCGGCACTGCCGCTCATCCGTGAGCGCGCCCGCGACTTCAAAGACGCGGTAAATCACCTGGATTTCTACCTACGCGAGCTGCCAGTGATGGACGAGAAGGCGCAGAAGAAGTTCCTGGTGCCGGACAACGCAGAGCACCTGCAGGCCTTCCGCGAGCGCTTCGCCGGCTTCGAACCGTGGCCCGCTAGCGTCGGCGAGGTAGACCCCATGAACGAGGCGCTCAAGAGCTGGCTGGAAGAGACCGGGCGCAGCATGAAGCAGGTCGCTCAGCCGGTGCGCGTCGCGCTCACGGGCCGCACCGCCAGCCCTGGCCTGTTTGAGGTGATGAGCGTCCTTGGCCGCGAGCGCTCCTTGGCTCGCCTCGATCGCGCAGTTGAACTCTGCCGCGCCGCCGGTTGATCGCGCCAACGATGCTCGACTTGCTCGCCGCGCTGGACCCGGAGCTAGTATTTCCCACAAGGGAAATACCAGAGGTCTCCTGGTTTCATGCAGTGCTCAGCCACCCGCTGGTCAAGTCCCTCTTGCCACTGCCGATCCTCGCGGCAATCGCGTGGCCGATCTGGCGCTTCTTTCGCCAGACGTGGAAGGAGCTCGACCAGGAAGCTCGGGCGCTACGCGAAGCAGCGGGCGACAAGACTGACTACCGCCCGGTGGCCTGTCTCGTCATCGTAGCGATCGTGCTCACCCTGCAGGAGTACTACGGCGGAAGGCAGTTCTACGACCAAGTGCTGCGGCCATGGCTGACTGATCTCGAGCCGCACCACACCTGGCTCAAGCTCAAGAAGTACGACGAGTACTACGGCTACTGCTGGTGGTCCTTCTCGCGCGTCGCAGGCTACGTCTTCTTTCCATTTGCCTTATGGAAAATCCTGTTCCGGGAAGACAGCTTGCTCGACATGGGCCTCCGGACGAAGGGCTTCTTCAAGCATGCCTGGATCTACGGGATGTGCCTCGCAGTCGTGGTTCCGGCGATGCTGGTTGTGGCACAGCAGCCCGATTTCGGGAACTACTACCCCTTCTATAAGCAGGCCAGCCGCAGCTGGTGGGACTTCCTGATCTGGGAAGTGATCTACTTTGCGCAGTTCCTGGCCTTGGAGATGTTCTTCCGAGGGTTCATCCTAGGCGCGCTGAAACGCACCATGGGGTTCGCTGCGATCTTTGTGATGGCGGTGCCCTACTGCATGATCCATTACGGTAAGCCTTACCTTGAGGCGCACGGGGCGATCGTCGCGGGTGTCGTCCTCGGCAGCCTTGCGATGCGCACGCGCAGCATCTACTCCGGCTTCCTGCTTCACATCACCGTCGCATTCCTGATGGACTTCCTCTCGCTGTACAAGCGAGGGGTCTTGCCAACTACTTTCTGGGCGGGCGGCTAGCCGCAAGTTCCAAGCACTCGGAGAAAGCCATGAACAAACGGGTCATCGCCAATGGCAAGCGCAGCAAACCCCAGCAGCAGCGACCTGATGTGACACGGAGTCCCGAGTCACGCTCCGAGCGCGTCGTCGAGAGCGACGACGAAGACGAACACGTCTGGACCCCGCAAGAGGGTGGGCAGCTGTATCAAATTCACGGCTGGGGCAGCCCCTACTTCTCGGTGGCGGACAACGGTCACGTGGTCGTGACGCCAGACCCGCTCAAGCCACAAACGGTGGATCTGCACGAGCTGGTGAACAACCTGCGCGCTCGTGGCCTCGGGCTGCCGCTCTTGATCCGTTTCCCGGACATCCTGGGTGACCGCATTCGCCAGATCAACGAGGCCTTCGAGGCGGCGATCAAAGACTACAATTACCCCGCGCACTACCAGGGCGTGTTCCCCGTGAAGGTGAACCAGCAACGCCACTTGGTAGAGGACATCGTGCAGCGCGGTGAGCCGTGGCGCTTCGGCCTCGAGGCTGGCTCGAAGCCCGAGCTGATGATCGCCCTGGCGATGAGCCAGCACGAAGGCAGCCTCATCGTCTGCAACGGCTACAAGGACGCGGCCTTCATGGAGACCGCGTTCGTCGCGCAGCAGTTCGACAAGACCGTCGTCGTGGTGCTCGAGCGGATGGAAGAGCTCGACCTCGCGCTCAAGGCCGCAGAGAAGCTTGGGGTGAAGCCGAGCCTGGGCGTCAGAGCCAAGCTCGCGGCGAAGGGCGTGGGCCGCTGGAAGGATTCCGCGGGGGAACGCGCCAAGTTCGGGCTGACCAAGGCCGAGGTGATCGAGGTGGTGGACCGACTGGCCCAGCGCAACATGCTCGACTGCCTCAAGCTCCTGCATTTCCACATCGGCAGCCAGATCTCCTCCATCATGCCGATCAAGAGCGCCGTGCAGGAGGCCGCGATCATCTACTCCGAGCTCGCGAAGATGGGCTGCGGCGTGAAGTACCTGGACGTCGGCGGTGGTCTCGCCATCGACTACGACGGTTCGCAAACGGACTTCCATGCCTCGCGGAACTACTCGTTGAACGAGTACGCCGCAGACGTCGTCAGCGGCATCCAAGACGTGTGCACCAAGGCCGGCTCACCCATGCCGATCATCGTCACCGAGAGCGGCCGCGCGACGGTGGCCCACCAGAGCTGCCTGATCTTCGACGTCGTGGGCGTCAACGAGGTGCGCTTCGGTGAGCCTCAAGAGCCTGGCCCCGAGGCGCATCGCCTGCTGCGTGACCTCTACGACACCTGGCGCAACGTGCTGCCGAAGAACGTGCAGGAGAGCTACCACGACGCGAGCCAGCTCAAGGAAGAGGCGCAGAGCTTGTTCAAGTACGGCTACCTCGGGTTGCGCGAGCTCGCCCAAGCGGAGAAGCTGTTCTGGAACTGCTGCGAGAAGATCCTCGACACCATGAGCCGGCTGAAGTTCGTGCCGGAAGAGCTCCATGCCTTGGAGCTCACCATGAGCAGCATCTACTACTGTAACTTCAGCGTGTTCCAGTCGGCGCCCGACACCTGGGCCATCGATCAGTTGTTCCCGGTGATGCCGATCCATCGCTTGGAAGAGCGCCCCACGGTGCGCGCGACGCTCGCTGACCTGACGTGTGACAGCGACGGCATGCTCGATCACTTCATCGATGTCGAAGAGGACGCGAGCCGCACCTTGGCGGTGCACCCGCTGAAGGACGGCGAGCCCTACTACCTCGGGATGTTCCTGAACGGCGCCTACCAGGAGATCCTCGGCGACTTGCACAACCTGTTCGGCGACACCAACGCCGTGCACGTGCGCTTGACCGAAGAAGGCTACGAGATCGATCAGGTGATCCGCGGGGATCGCATGAGCGACGTACTGCGCTACGTGCAGTACTCTCCGGATGTGATGATCGACTCGGTGCGCCGCCAAGCGGAGCGCGCGCTGTCTCGCGGCCGCATCACCGTGGAGCAGATGCGCCTCTTGATGAACCACTACGAAGGCTCGATGCTCGCCTACACGTATCTCTCCGAAGGCGAGTGAGCCTGCGGCTGGCACCAAAGCCACTTATGTAAAGCGCTCGCGCAGCTGCCAGGCTGACACTCAAGGCAGCTGCTGACCCACGTTTCAGCGCCCTAGGCCTCTGGATTTTTGGGGGGTTAGGCGCGCTGGCTCGCTCCAACGCCTAGCTCACGTCGCTGCCAAGCTGGCAAAACGCCTGGAGTTTGCGCTGCTCGCCACCTCGCCTGCTAAGATCGCAGAACGCGCGACGCGCGAAGGCCGACGATGAGCGACCCTGAAACCACGACTCGACGCGCGC